>NZ_JBEXME010000008.1:0-118760 GCF_040610355.1 Nocardia sp. NPDC004168
GCCCCGGCGCTGCGCGCGCCCGCGCCGGTGTGGCCGCGCCCCCCGCCACGGCGACGAAGGAGCAAGCGGCGGTCGCGCAAACGCGAGCCATAAGGGGCCGCGAACACGCGGCGCCGCAGGCGCCGCAATTAGACACAGCTCACTACGACAGCCTGTAGTGCATCCGGCAGAATGGGCGCATGGGCAATGTCTTCGACCTGAGCACGGTGGCCAAGCGGTTTCGTTTCATCGCGGTGCTCGAGGCGATCTCCTGGCTGCTGCTGATCATCGGCATGGTGTTCAAGCGGATTCCGGAGCCGGTGCTGTGGCCGGTCAAGGTGTTCGGCATGACGCACGGCATCGTGTTCGTGCTGTTCGTCATCACCGCGATCGTGGCGGCGCGCGAGCTGGGCTGGAACGTCAAGACCACCGTCCTCGCGCTGCTGTCGAGCATTCCGCCGTTCTGCACGGTGCTGTTCGAGGTCTGGGCGGTGCGCACGGGGCGGTTGGGTGAGCTGAGCAACGCCGGTTCGGTCGAGTCCGGGGCGCCCGCATCCGCCACGTCGTGACAAACTGGAGGTCGTGAATCGACCAGCCGCACGCCGTCCTTCGCCCGCTGTCGCCGCCGCCATGTCCGGCGCGGTCGATCTGTCCAGCCTGAAGCAGCCCGCCGGTGGCGGGGGCGCTCCGGCCGGTGGCGACTACGCGGTATCCGAGGCCGATTTCGAGACCAAGGTGCTGCGTCGTTCGATGCAGGTGCCGGTGGTGGTCGTGCTGTACTCGCAGCGCAGTCCGGGCAGCGTCGAACTGGTGCGAACGCTGGAGCGACTGGTGGCCGCCGACGGCGGCAGCTGGGACCTGGCGATCGTCGAGGCCGAGGCCAACATGCGCATCGCGCAGGCGCTGCGGGTGCAGGGCATCCCGACGGTCATCGCGATCGCGGCAGGGCAGCCGCTGGCCGATTTCGAGGGCGCCCAGCCGGAGCCGCAGGTGCGGCAGTGGCTGAACGCCGTGGTCGACGCGGTTGCGGGCAAGCTGGAGGGTGGCGGGGAGCCGCAGCCGCAGGCCGAGGACCCGCGTTTCGCGGCGGCCGAGGCGGCGCTCGAGCACGGTGACCTGGCCGGCGCCGAGGCGGCGTACCAGGCGATTCTCGACGCGGAGCCGACGAACGACGAAGCCAAGGGCGCGCTGCGTCAGCTGCGCTTCCTCGCGCGGGCCCAGGAGCTGCCGGAGTCGGCGATCGAGGATGCCGATGCCGACCCGTCGAACGTCGATGCCGCGATTCGCGCCGCCGATCTCGAATTGTTCCAGCAGCGGCCCGAAGCGGCCTTCGATCGGCTGATCGGCGTCGTCAAGCGCACTTCCGGCGACGAGCGCACCAAGGCGCGCACCCGCCTGCTCGAGCTGTTCGAGCTGTTCGATCAGGCCGAGCCGTTCGTCGTGGCCGCGCGCCGCAAGCTGGCCGCGGCGCTGTACTGAGCCGCCGCGCGGGGCGGTCCGCGAACCAGCCGGCCGCGTCACCGCCCCTGGTTGCGCCCAGGCGTCGGGTATCCGATCCGGGGCGGTGTTGTGACCGACCTGCGCTACCGGTCGCGATGACCATCGGTCGCCGCTCATAGGGGGCGTCCGCCGAGTCTGCTCTGGATTCGCGCATCGGACTCGGGTCTCGCACCGAGGCGTCAGCTGCTCACCTGAGTCCGTGCTTCGGGGACCGGCGCACGTCGGGGTCGGGCAGGGCTCGGTTCGCCGGGCGACTCGTCAGGCGGGGCGCAGCCAGACCGCGCCGTGGGGTGCGAGCGTCACGGTGGCCGAGGCGGGACGGTCGTGCCACGGCTCGGCGCTCGCCGTCACCTCGCCCAAGTTGCCGAGACCGGAGCCGCCGTAGTCCGCGGCGTCGCTGTTGAGGATCTCCAGCCATGAGCCCGCGTGCGGCAGGCCGATCCGGTACGCGTCGTGCGCCGACCCGGAGAAGTTGTAGACGCAGGCGACAACGGAGCCGTCGGAGCCGTAGCGCAGGAACGCCAGCACGTTGTTCGCGCGGTCGTCCGCCTCGATCCAGGCGTAGCCACCGGGTGTGGTGTCCTGGCTCCACAGGGCGGGGTGGGCGCGGTAGACGGCGTTCAGGTCACGCACCAGCGTGGTGATGCCTTGGTGCAGCGGGTTGTCCCGTTCGTGCCAGTCCAGACCGCGATCGTGTGACCACTCCCGGAACTGGCCGAAATCCTGGCCCATGAACAGCAGTTGTTTACCCGGGTGGGCCCACATGTAGGCCAGCAGCGCCCGCACGCCCGCGGCTTTGGCGAAATCGTCGCCCGGCATTCTGGTCCACAGCGTGCCTTTGCCGTGCACGACCTCGTCGTGGCTGATCGGCAGCACGTAGTTCTCGCTCCAGGCGTAGACCAGTGAGAAGGTGATCTCGTTGTGGTGCCAGGAGCGGTGCACCGGGTCGCGGCCGAGGAACCCGAGGGTGTCGTGCATCCAGCCCATGTTCCATTTCATGGTGAAGCCGAGACCGCCGACGTCGATGCCACGGGTGACGCCGGGCCAGGTGGTGGACTCCTCTGCGATCGTCACGACGCCGGGGTGATGCCGATGCAGCGTCTCGTTGAGGTCCTGCAGGAAGTCGACGGCCTCCAGGTTTTCCCGGCCGCCGTGCACGTTGGGCTCCCACTGGCCTTCGGCGCGGGAGTAGTCCAGGTAGAGCATGGAGGCGACCGCGTCGACGCGCAGGCCGTCGATGTGGAATTCCTCGACCCAGTAGCGAGCGTTGGCGATGAGGAAGTTGCGTACTTCGTGCCTGCCGAAGTCGAACACGTAAGTGCCCCAGTCGAGTTGCTCGCCCCGGCGCGGGTCGGCGTGCTCGTAGAGCGGAGTGCCGTCGAATCGGGCCAGCGCCCACTCGTCGCGCGGGAAGTGGGCGGGGACCCAGTCCAGCAGGACGCCGATGCCCGCCGCGTGCATGCGGTCGACGAACGCTCGGAAGTCGTCCGGGAAACCGAATCGCGCCGTCGGCGCGTAGTAGGAGGTGACCTGGTAGCCCCACGAGCCGCCGAACGGATGCTCGGCGATGGGGAGCAGCTCGATGTGGGTGTATCCGGTCGCCCGCACGTACTCGGCGAGTTGGTCGGCCAGTTCGCGGTAGCCGAGGCCGGGCCGCCAGGAACCGAGATGCACCTCGTAGACGCTCATCGGGGCGCGGGTGGGATCGGTGGCCGCGCGCTGCCCGAGCCAGGCGCTGTCCTGCCACACGTAATGGCTTTCGGTGACCACCGACGCCGTGGCCGGTGGTAGTTCGGTGGCGAATGCCAGCGGGTCGGCGTGATCGACGGTCCGCCCGTCGGCGCCGTGCACGCGGTATTTGTACTTGGCGCCCGGCCCGACACCCGGGATGAAGACTTCCCAGATCCCGGACGACCCCAGCGCGCGCATGGGCGCGGTGGTGCCGCTCCAGCCGTCGAAGTCCCCGATCACGGTGACGCCGCGCGCGTTCGGCGCCCATACCGCGAACGACGTGCCCGCGACGTCACCGTCGAGGGTGCTGTAGCGGCGCGGGTGCGCCCCGAGCACGTCCCACAGGCGTTCGTGGCGGCCTTCGCCGATCAGGTGCAGGTCGAGTTCGCCGAGCGTGGGCAGGAAGCGGTAGCCGTCGGCGCCGATGACGGTCTGGCCGCCGGGGTAGGTCGTCACGACGCGATAGTCATCGATCTCCGGGTACGGCAGCACCGCGGCGAATACGCCGTGGCCCACGGACTTCAGCACGTGGTCGTCGCCGCCGACCCGCACCGACACGGTTTCGGCGTGCGGGCGCAGCACCCGCACGGCGGTGCCGTCCGGATGGGGGTGTGCGCCGAGCACGGTGTGCGGGTCGGTATGGGTGCCCGCCGCGAGCAGCATGAGGTCGCGACGTTTCATCGCAGCGTCCTGCGGTAGGACAGCTCGGTGCGAGCCTGCTGGGACACCGGGGGCAGGGCGATGATGTGCGCCACGGCCCGCGCGGGGTCCAATCGCACGTAATTGGTTTGGGCCCAGTGGTATTCCTCGCCGCTGACCTCGTCGTACACCACCGGGTGGTCGTGCCACTCGCGGCCGATCGCGGGCAGGTCGAGCGAGAGCATGCCCCATTCGGCGCCGAAAGGATTGAGATTCACCACGACCAGCACCGCGTCGCCACTTGCGGGATCGAGCTTGGAATAGGCGATCAGCGCGTCGTTGTCCACGTGGTGGAAATGCAGGCAGCGCAGCTGTTGCAAGGCGGGGTGGGCCCGGCGGATCTCGTTGAGCCGAGTGAGCCAGGGTTCCAGCGATTCTCCGCGCGCCAGCGCCTCGGCGAACGGGCGCGGGCGCAGCTCGTATTTCTCCGAATCGAGGTACTCCTCGCTGTCCGGGCGCACCGCCTGATGCTCGAACAGCTCGAAGCCGGAGTAGACGCCCCAGGTGGGCGCGAGGGTGGCGGCCAGGACGGCGCGGATGGCGAACATGCCAGGCCCGCCGTGCTGGAGGCTCTCGTGCAGGATGTCCGGGGTGTTCACGAAGAGGTTCGGGCGGGCCTCGTCGGCCTTCGCGGCCAATTCGTTGCCGAACTCGGTCAGCTCCCATTTGGCCACGCGCCAGGTGAAATACGTGTAGGACTGGCTGAATCCGCGCCGGGCGAGCCCGTAGAGCCGGGCGGGGCGGGTGAACGCCTCGGACAGGAAGATGACGTCCGGGTCGGTGCGCCACACGTTCGCGATCAGCCACTCCCAGAAGTCGGCGGGCTTGGTGTGCGGATTGTCGACGCGGAAGATGTTGACGCCCAAGCCGATCCAGTGTTTGACGACGCGCAGCACTTCGGCGTAGAGGCCGTCGGGGTCGTTGTCGAAGTTGACCGGATAGATGTCCTGGTACTTCTTCGGCGGGTTCTCGGCGTAGGCGATGGTGTTGTCGGGCAAGGTGGTGAACCACTCGGGGTGCGCCTCGACCCACGGATGATCCGGCGCGCATTGCAAGGCGAGGTCGAGCGCGACCTCGAGGCCCAGTTCCCGCGCCGCCCTGACGAACTCGGCGAAATCGGCTTCGGTGCCCAATTCCGGATGCACGGCGTCGTGACCGCCGTGCCGCGAGCCGATGGCCCACGGCGAGCCGACGTCGCCGGACTCCGCCGTGAGCGCGTTGTTGCGGCCCTTGCGGTTGACCTCGCCGATCGGGTGGATCGGCGGCAGGTACACCACGTCGAAGCCCATGGCGGCGATGCGCGGAAGGTCCTTGGCCGCGGTGACGAAGGTGCCGTGAACCGGCTCGCCGGTGGCGTCGCGGCCGCCGGTCGAGCGCGGAAAGAACTCGTACCAGGAGCCGTAGAGCGCGCGGTGCCGCTCGACCAGGACGGTGTGCTGCGGCCCGCGGGTGACCAGGTCGCGCAGCGGCGTGGCGCGCAGGATCCCGGCGACCTCCTCGGTGAAGGCCGGGGCCACCCGTGCGGGGAGTTGCTCGTCACCGCGCAGCGCGGCGGCGACCGCGCGCAAGCGCTCGAACTGTTTCTTCGGGACGGCCTGCGCCGCGCGGTCGAACAGGCGG
Source organism: Nocardia sp. NPDC004168 (assembly GCF_040610355.1). Classification (NCBI taxonomy): domain Bacteria; kingdom Bacillati; phylum Actinomycetota; class Actinomycetes; order Mycobacteriales; family Nocardiaceae; genus Nocardia; species Nocardia sp. NPDC004168. The sequence continues at coordinate 5,530 of NZ_JBEXME010000008.1, forward strand.
GCGCCCAGCTCGAGATCGTTGGCCAGATCGACGGCGCTCTGCCCGACGGCAAGCTTCGCCTCGATCGCCGACCGCCAGGTCGCGATCGGATCGCTCCAGCCTTCGATCCGGTAGGTCCAGGCTCCCGGCGTGTTCGGTGTGAAGGTCGCGTTGAAGACGTCGGGCTCGTAGTCCGGCGTCATGCGGACGCGGGTGGGTCGCGACGCGCCGGGGGCGCGCACGACGAGTGTGGCGGCGACGGCGTCGTGCCCCTCGCGCCAAACCACGGTGCGCACCGGGAATACCTCGCCGACCACCGCCTTGGCGGGCCGGCCGCCTGGGATGGACGGGGCAGTGTCATCGATAGCGATGCGGCCGGTCACGGACCCCAACCTACCGGCAACCGGCCTTTCGGACCGGACCAGCCGATTTTTCGTGCCCGGTTCCTGGCCTCTCACGGTGGCGGGCCAGCTGGGCATTCGCCTCAGCGTGCGTCGGCGGCGAGGCCCAGGCCGAGCGCGACCAGCACCGCGCCGAGCGCACGCTCTACCCGCTGCCGGATACCGGTGCGGCGCAACCAGGCGCCCGCGCGGTCGGCGGCCATGACCACGCCGACGCACCACGCGGTGTCGATCACCAACTGGATCAGCGCCAGGATCACCATCGTGGGCAGCACCGGCCCCTCGGACGGAAGGAATTGGGGAAGGATTGTCAATCCGAAAATCGCCGCCTTGGGGTTGGCCGCGATCGAGATCAGCGAGGCGCGGAACGCGGCGGCGGGCGTGTGACCCGCCGGGAGCATCCTCGTCATCGCGCTGCCGAACTCCTCGCTACCACGGGCATTCCGCCACGCCTGCACGCCGAACCAGATCAGGACCAGCGCGCCGATGACGTGCACGGCCGTGTTCATGGCGCGGTTCGCGACGAGTAGGACGGACAGTCCCGCCCCGCCCGCCAGCGTCCAGCCGAGTACGCCGATCTCGTTCCCGGCCACCGCCGCCAGGCCCGCGGTGCGGCCGTCCCGCACCGCGCGCTGCAGGAACAGTGCGGTCGCAGGCCCGGGCAGCGCGGCGATGAGCAGGCAGGCCGGAAGGAATTGCGGAAGAACGTCGACCCAGTGCGGCATCAGCCGATGCTGTCATCCCGGTCCTGCTCGGGCTACCGATTTTCCCGCTTTCGGAAGCGAGGTGCCCGGGTGGCCACAGACGGGGCTCGCTCGTCCACTGGGTGGCCACCCGGGCGCTCAACTCGACATGCCCGAACCGTCGATCAGGGCATGACCATGCACGCGAAGCCGAGGTTCATCCCGTTGCCCACCGTCATCACCGGTGAAGTCCAAGCGGGCGTGGCGCCTTGTGTCGCGGAAATGGTGTGTTGCCCGGTCGCCTCGGGGATCCAGACCGTGGTGGCCTGGCTGCCGACCACCGGTGCGGGGTTCGGTGAGAAGGTGCCCCCGGCACTGTCGGCGAACTGAACCGATTCGGTCGAGGGATTGTTGTCCACCGTCGCCGTCACCCGGTACTGGCAGTTGGTTCCGTAGTTTCCGAAGCCGAAACTGGTGCCTTGGGCCGGGCTTGCGGTCGCCGTCGTGACCGCCGCGCCGGCGGCGGGTGCGACGAGAACGAATGCCGCCGCGAGCGCTCCGAACCCTGTGATCGCTGCTCCAGCGCGCGACCAGCGCCGATCGCGGGCGCGATTTGGGTGTGCTGTCATCCACATCTCGATCACTCCCGTACTGATTCGGTTGGTGCGGCCGGTTGGTCCGCACAGCTTGTGGGTTTGCCCCGCGTTCCGGAGTTCACAAGCGAGCGCGGGTCTCGATCGGGTAGCGGGCACGGGGGTGCCGGTGTGCGGCGTGTGGCCGTTCCGTGACGATGAAGAGCGTTATGCTGCCGGGAAACACGCTGGTCGGAAGGTTGTTCCTGGCCGTGGTCGGGCAGGGCGCCTCCCGCGGTCGGCGTGTAGGTTCTACCCAATGAAGGCATTGCGTCGTTTCACCGTCCGTGCCCATCTGCCCGAGCGCCTGGCCGCCCTGGGGGAGCTCGCCACGAATCTGCGCTGGTCGTGGCATCCGCCGACGCAGGACCTGTTCGCCGCGCTCGATCCCCAGCGGTGGCAGGAGATGGGGCACGACCCGGTCCGGATGCTGGGCGAGGTGCCCGCGGCGCGGCTGGACGAGCTTGCCGCCGACCCCGGCTACGTCGCGCGTGTGGACTCCGCGGCGGCGGACCTGCGCGAGTACTTGGCCGCGCCGGGGTGGTTCCAGCGCCGGGCGGGCGAGGAAGGGGTGCGGGGCATCGCCTACTTCTCGATGGAGTTCGGCGTCACCGAGGTGTTGCCGAATTATTCGGGCGGCCTTGGCATTTTGGCCGGAGACCACCTGAAGGCCGCCTCCGACCTCGGCCTGCCGCTGATCGGCGTGGGATTGCTGTACCGCTCGGGCTACTTCCGGCAGTCGCTGACGACGGACGGCTGGCAAGCCGAGCACTATCCGGCGCTGGATCCGCAGGGCTTGCCGCTGCGGGCGCTCACCTCCGGCGGTTCGCCCGTGCTCATCCACGTCGCGATGCCCGACCGCAGGGTGCTGCGTGCTCGGGTGTGGATCGCGCAGGTCGGCCGGGTTCCGCTGCTGCTGCTCGACTCCGACATCGCCGAGAACGACCCGGAGTTGCGTGCGGTGACCGACCGGCTCTATGGAGGTGACCAGGAGCATCGCATCCGTCAGGAGATTCTCGCTGGCATCGGCGGTGTGCGGGCGGTGCGCGCGTACACCGCGTCCGCCGGACTGCCCGATCCCGATGTGTTCCACATGAACGAGGGTCACGCGGGTTTCCTCGGCGTGGAGCGAATCCGCGAATTCGTCGCGGCCGGGCAGGATTTCGATTCCGCGCTCGCCGCCGTTCGGGCGGGCACGGTGTTCACCACGCATACTCCGGTCCCGGCGGGCATCGACCGGTTCCCCATGCCGATGGTGCGGCGTTATTTCGGCGGCGCGCACGGGGAATCCGAATCCGCTCTGCTGCCGGGGCTTTCGGTGGACCGGATCGTGGCTCTCGGCCGGGAGGCCGATCCGTCGGTCTTCAACATGGCGCACATGGGCTTGCGCCTGGCGCAGCGCGCCAACGGCGTGTCGAAGCTGCACGGCGAGGTGAGCCGGTCCATGTTCGCCTCGCTGTGGCCGGGCTTCGACCCGGCCGAGGTGCCGATCGGTTCGGTCACCAACGGTGTGCACGCCACCACCTGGGCCGCGCGCGAGTGGGTGGACAAGGCGCGCGAACACATCGGCGCGGAGCTGGTCGAGGAGGGGCGCGGCTGGGAACGGCTGCGCGACGTCGATCTCACCGAGTTGTGGTCGACCCGCAACACCCTGCGCGGCATCCTCGTCGAGGAGGTGCGCCGCAGGCTGCGCGTGTCCTGGTTGCAGCGTGGCGCCGCGGAGGCCGAACTCGGCTGGGTGAACGGCGTTTTCGACCCCGATGTGCTGACCGTCGGGTTCGCCCGGCGAGTGCCGACCTACAAGCGCCTCACCCTGATGCTGCGCGATCCGCAGCGGCTGCGCGCCCTGCTGCTGGATCCGCGGCGGCCGATGCAACTGGTCGTCGCGGGTAAGAGTCATCCGGCCGACGACGGCGGCAAGGCGCTGATCCAGCAGGTGGTCCGCTTCGCCGACGATCCCGAGGTGCGGCACCGGATCGTCTTCCTGCCCGACTACGACATATCAATGGCTCGCTACCTGTACTGGGGCTGCGACGTCTGGCTGAACAATCCGCTGCGCCCGCTCGAGGCCTGCGGCACCTCCGGCATGAAATCCGCGCTGAACGGCGGGCTCAATCTCTCCATCCGCGACGGCTGGTGGGACGAGATGTACGACGGCGAGAACGGGTGGGCCATTCCGACCGCGGAGGGCGTCCGGGACGAGCACCGCCGCGACGATCTGGAGGCCGCCGCGCTCTACGACTTGTTCGAGCGTGCGGTGGCGCCGCGTTTCTACGAGCGCGACGCGTCCGGGATGCCGGTGCGCTGGGTCGAGATGGTTCGCCACACGTTGCAGACCTTGGGGCCGAAGGTGCTGGCTTCCCGGATGGTCCGCGACTACGCGGTGGAGTACTACGCTCCCGCCGCCGCGGCGTCGCAGCGGGCGACGGCCGACGATTTCGCGGTGGCGCGCGCCATCGCCGAGTACCGCCACCGGGTCGAGTCGGCGTGGCCCTCGGTCAAGGTGATCCAGGTGGACAGTGCGGGGCTGCCGGACACGCCGGTGATCGGGGCGCGGCTGTCGCTCACCGCGCGGGTCGAGCTCGGTGGCTTGAGCGTGCCGGACGTGGTGGTGCAGGCGGTGCTCGGCCGGGTCTCGTCGACCGACGATCTCTCCGACACCACGACGATCCCGATGACGCACGTCGGGTCCGACGCGGGCGCCGAGCTGTTCACCGTGGACACGCCGCTGCCGCTGTCCGGCGCGGTCGGGTACACCGTGCGGGTGCTGCCGCACAACGATCTGCTGGCCTCCGACGCCGAGTTCGGACTGGTCTCCGCTCCGAGCGCTTGACCCCGGTGGCGCCGGTCACGGTGGCGCCGCCGTGGGTGTCGCGGGCAGTGAACCGTCGGCTACCGTGCCCTTGGCCCGCCCCGAATCGTTCCTGTACTGGAGTCACCCATGGTCACCGACGTTCTGCACCGGACCCGAGGACGCCTCGACGGATACTTCGGGGTTCGCTCGACCGGCTCGACCGTGAAGCGCGAACTCATGGCGGGCACGGTCACGTTCCTCGCCATGTCGTACGTCCTCGCGGTCAACCCCGCCGTGCTCGGCGATCAGGGCGCGCTGGGTGACAAAGGCATCCCGATGCAGGCGGTGTTCACCGCGACCGCTGTCGCCGCGGTATTCGGCACGCTGGTCATGGGGCTGTGGGCGCGATATCCGATCGCGCTCGCGCCGGGCATGGGACTCAACGCCTTCTTCGCCTACACGGTGGTGCTCGGCATGGGGATTCCCTGGCAGGTCGCGCTGTCGGGCACGTTCCTGTCCGGCGCCATCTTCTTCGTCCTGGCGGTGACGCGGATTCGCGAACGCATCCTCAACGCGATCCCGATGCAATTGAAGCTCGCCGTTGGCGCCGGCATCGGACTGTTCGTCGCCTTCCTCGGCTTGAAGAACGCCGGGATCGTGGTGAACAGCGAGGCGACGCTGGTCACCCTGGGCGACTTCACCAAGGGCACCACCTTGCTCGCGCTGTTCGGGTTGCTGGTGACCGTGGTGTTCCTCGTGCGCGGCTGGCACGGCGCCGTGCTCTACGGCATCGTCCTGACCACCCTCGTCGGCATCGTCAGCGGCTTGGTCGCGCTCCCCAAGGGCTTGTTCGCCGCGCCGCATGGGCTCGAGCATACCTTCGGTCAGGCGATCGTCCATCTGCCCGACGCGTTCACCGGCCAGATGGTCGTGGTGGTGCTGACCATGCTGTTCGTCGACTTCTTCGACGCATCCGGCACGCTGATCGGCGTCGCGAACCAGGCCGGGCTGCTGGACGCGAACGGTAAGTTGCCGCGCGCGGCGAGCGCGCTGGCGGCGGACTCGGTGGGCACCATGGCGGGTGCGGTCATCGGCACCTCGACCACCACCGCCTACGTGGAATCGACCGCGGGCGTCTCGGCGGGCGGACGGACCGGGCTGACCGCCCTCACCACGGCGGGCTGGTTCTTCGTGGCCATGTTCTGTTTTCCGATCTTCGCGGTCGTCGCGGGCTCCAGCGAGGTGACCGCGCCCGCGCTCATTGTGGTCGGCATCCTGATGGCCCGATCGCTGGGGCAGATCGACTGGAACCGCCTGGAGTACTCGGTGCCCGCGTTCATCACCATTGTGATGATGCCGCTGACGTACTCGATCGCCAACGGCCTGGCCATGGGGATGCTGCTGTACCCGGTGGTCATGGCGGCCAAGGGCCGCGTCAAGGATGTGCATCCGGCGATGTGGGCACTGATGCTGGTGTTCCTCGGCTACTTCTTCTTCCTCGCGGAATGACTTTCCGCTCGCCCGAGCGCTGAACCATCCTTCCCGCCCGACCGTGGAATAGACCGAGAGGTTGGGTAGTTGCCCCCGTTCGTGCGATAATCGGACCGCAGTCCGCTTTCTTCGCCGAAGTAACGATCATGTCCGGGAACGACAGCGCAGGGATGAGGACCACCATGACGATCAAATCCGTACTCGACAGAACCGGAACCGATTCCGAGCTGGACCGAATCGCCCCCGACATCGGCCTGCTGGTCGTGCGAGTCGTCTTCGGCGGCCTGCTCGCGGCGCACGGCGCGCAGAAGCTGTTCGGCTGGTGGGGCGGGCCCGGTCTGCAAGCCAACGCCGACGGCTTCGAGAAGATGGGCTACAACCCGGGCAAGGTATTCGGGACGCTGGCGGGGTTGAGCGAATTAACCGGCGGCCTCCTCTTGCTGCTCGGTCTGCTGACGCCGCTGGCCGGAGCGATCGTGCTGGGCACGATGATCAACGCGATCAACGCCACCTGGGCCGGTGGCCTGCTGGGCGGTTACGAGATGGGTCTGCTGTTCGCGGTGGTCGGCGCGGCGCTGCCCTTCACCGGGCCGGGTAAGTTCTCGTTGGACGCCGGGCGTCCGTGGGAGCGACACGGATTCGTGTGGGGTGTGGGAGCGCTGATCCTCGCCGTCGCCGCGGGCGTGCTCACGCTGATCCTGAAGTGGGTGCTCTGAGCCTGCGGCGCAGACGGATTCGCGGCGCTCGCGTTGCCGGCCACGCTGTTCGAGGTGGCGTGGTGGCCGTGCGCCGTTGTCACACCTTCGCCGCGGCGGCCAGCCTGCTCAGTGCTTTGACCACGACCTCAGGGTCGGCCGTCTCCCAGTACGGCGGTAGCGACGCGCGCAGGTATCCGCCATAGCGAGCGGTCGCGAGGCGGGAATCCAGGATGGCCACCACACCGCGATCGTCGACGCTGCGCAGCAGGCGGCCGGTGCCCTGCGCGAGCAGCAGAGCCGCGTGGTTGGCGGCCACGGTCATGAAGCCATTGCCGCCACGCATCTCCACGGCGCGTTGCCTAGCCGCCAGCAGCGGATCGTCCGGGCGGGGAAAAGGGATGCGGTCGAGGATCACCAGACTCAGCGACGGTCCAGGCACGTCGACGCCCTGCCACAGCGACAGCGTGCCGAACAGGGAGGTCTCCGGGTCGTCGGCGAACTTGCGGACCAACGCGCCCGTCGCGTCCTCGCCCTGGCACAGCACCGGTGTGTGCAACCGTTCGCGGAGTGCGTCGGTGGCCGCGCGGGCGGCGCGCATCGAGGAGAACAAGCCGAGGGTGCGTCCGCCCGCGGCCGTGATCAGTCGCTCGATCTCGTCCAGGTAGGCAGGTGCGAGCCCGTCGCGGCCCGGCGCGGGCAGGTGTTTGGCGACGTAGAGGATGCCGGACTTGGCATGGTCGAACGGTGACCCGACATCGAGCGAACTCCAGCGCACGCTGTCGGCGTCCGACGGCGCCTGCGCCCCGTTCGCGGTGGCCGGGTCGGTGCGATTGCCCGACTGCGCGGGCAGGCCCCAGGTGACCGCGAGGCCGTCGAACGAGCCGCCGATCTGCAACGTGGCGGAGGTGAGCACGACGGTCGCTGCGCCGAAGAGCCTGCTGCGCAGCAGCCCGCCCACCGACAGCGGCGCCATCCGCAGCGACCGGCGCACGACGCCCCGGATCTCGTCGGCGGCCAGCCAGATGACGTCGCGGCGGGCGGCGGGATCGGGCTCGTCGAACGCCGTCAGCGCGCGGACCGCGCTGTCGTGCACCTCGTCGAGCGCGGCCAAGGCCATGGTGCGGGCGGCGGAACTCTCCGGATCGCCCTGCGCGGTGGTGCTGCCAGGGGGCGCGAGCGCGGTGCGCGCATTCCACGCGCCGTCGCGGACCAGGGCAAGTACCGGGGCCACGCCGTCGGGCAGGGTGTCCCATCTGGCGGCGGGCAGCTCGTCCAGCACGGTGTGCCAGGCCTCTGCGGCGCCCTCCAAGCGGTCGACCTCCTGCTCGTCGATGAGCTTGGCGCAACGCCGGGCCGCCGCGCTGATCGCGGCGGAGGTCAGTTCGGCGGTGGCCACGCCGGTGACCCGGTCGACCAGCTCATGCGCCTCATCGATGACCACGACGTCGTGTTCGGGGAGCACCTGGATGCCGCTGATCGCGTCGATGGCCAGCAGCGCGTGGTTGGTCACCACCACGTCGGCCTGCGCCGACTCGGTTCTGGCGCGTTCGGCGAAGCAATCCTGGCCGAAGGAGCAACGCGACTTGCCCAGGCATTCCCGCGATGACACGCTCACCTGCCGCCAGGCCCGATCGCTCACGCCGGGAGCGAGTTCGTCGCGGTCGCCGGTGTCGGTGTCGGAGGCCCATTCGTTGAGCCGTTGCACTTCGCGACCGAGGCGCGAGATCGCGAACGCGTCGAACAACTCCGCTTCGGCGGGCTCGTCCGGTACGGCGCTGTTGATCTTGTTCAAGCACAGATAGTTGTTGCGGCCCTTGAGGATGGCGAACTTCGGCGTGCGTCCCAACGGGCCGCTGAGCGCCTCGGCCAAGCGCGGAAGGTCACGGTCGACCAGCTGACGTTGCAGCGCGATCGTGGCCGTGGAGACCACCACCGTGCGGCCGGTGCGCACGGCGTGGCGCAGGCTCGGCACCAGATACGCCAGCGACTTGCCGGTGCCCGTGCCCGCCTGCACGGCGAGATGCTCCTTGGTATCGATCGCGTGGTCCACCGCCGCGGCCATCGTCACCTGCCCGGCGCGCTCCTTGCCGCCCAGCGCGTGTACGGCGGTAGCCAGAAGATCGGATACGGGGGGCAGTTCGGGCACGCGAGCAGCCTACTCGGCGCCTCCGACAGGGCAGGGCGGTCGCGGAGACCGGACGGTCTATCGGGTGATGCCGCCTTCCAGGTCGACGCCGGCCCCGCGCATGCGGTCCAGCGCGAGGGCGACCGTTTCGGGTGCGACTCCCGCGGTGAGATCGAGCAGGACGCGGGTGTCGAAACCCTCGATGCGCGCGTCCAGCGCGGTGGCGCGCACGCAGTGATCGGTCGCGATGCCCACCACGTCGACGGCGTCGACGCCGCGGTCGTGCAGCCAGTCGGCCAGCCCGGTGCCGTCCTCGGTCGTGCCCTCGAACCCGGAGTAGGCCGCCGAGTACGCGCCCTTGGAGAAGACCGCATCGATGGGTTCGGTGGTCAGGGCGGGGTGGAAGTCGGCGCCCTGCGTGCCGACCCGGCAGTGCGGCGGCCAGCTGTCGATGTAGTCGGGCGCGTCGGAGAAATGCGCACCCGGATCGATGTGATGATCGCGGGTGGCCACGATCGCGCCGTAGTTCGCCGCCGCGAGGTGCTCACTGATCCGGGCCGCCACGGCGGCGCCGCCCGCGACCGCGAGCGAACCGCCCTCGCAGAAATCGTTCTGGACGTCGACGATGATCAGTGCCCGGGTCATGGCGACCTCCCGCGATGTGGCTGAACAACTGTTTCAGATTCTGCCGCTCGGTCGGACGCTCGTTCAGCCGACTCGCGGGAAATTCACATGCGCGCGATGTAAACGCGGCCTGCGCCCACGGTGATTACCGGGTGCCCCTTTCGTCGGCGGCCGGATGCGCCGCCCTCCAGCACGGAGACCCTCATGAGCCCTGCCAAACTGTTCCGCAGCGTAATCGTCGCCACCACCGTGTTCCTGGCGGTCTTCTTCCTGCTCGGCTCCCGCCCCGCGGAGCCGTCGGCTTGGGTGTGGTTCGGGATCACCGGAGTGGTGTTCGCGCTGCTCTTCGCCGCCGGGCTGCGGCTGGTGACCCGCGTCGACGAGCGCAGGCGCTGACCTCAGACGAAGGTGGTCACCACGGCGGGTTCACCCGCCGACAGCTTGAGGCCCTCCCACGGCAGGCTGATCAGTCCGCGCGCGACCAGGTCGCGGCTCTCGGCGAGGGTGGGCAGGTCATCGACCTGCTTGCCCTCCCGGATCAAGGGGACCAGCAGCTCACGGGATCGGAAGCCGTTGCGGGGCGGCATCGGCCCCGCCGCCGGATAGACGATCTCCTCGACGATCGTGCCGGTGTCGCGGGCCAAGCGGAGCGCCTTCTTCGTACCGCCACGAGACTGCTTGTGACTGCTGCGTTTGGCGACCGGCACCCCTTCGACTTCGACCAGCTTGTAGACCATCCCGGCCGTCGGCGCGCCGGAGCCGGTGACCAGGGCCGTTCCGACACCGTAGACGTCGACCGGCTCGGCGCGCAGCGCGGCGATGGCGTACTCGTCGAGATCGCCGGAGACCACGATGCGGGTCTTGGTGGCCCCGAGCGCGTCGAGCTGGTCGCGCACCTGCCTGGCCAGGACACCGAGATCGCCGGAGTCGATCCGCACGCCGCCCAGCTCTGTTCCCGCGACCTCGATGGCCGTCGCGACGCCCCTGGTGATGTCGAAGGTGTCCACCAGCAGCGTCGTCCCGACTCCCAGCGTCTGCACCTGGCTGCGGAACGCTTCGGCCTCGTGCGCCCCGTCGGGGCCGCTGTGCAGCAGGACGAACGCGTGCGCGCTGGTGCCCGCCCCCGGGATCCCGTAGCGGCGCACCGCCTCCAAGTTCGAGGTGGCGTCGAAACCGGCGAGATACGCGGCGCGCGCGCAGTCCGCCGCGGCCAGCTCGTGGGTGCGCCGCGAGCCCATCTCGATCATCCGGCGGCCGCCCGCGGCGCTGACCATCCGTGCCGCGGCGGCCGCGATCGCGCTGTCGTGATTGAGAATCGAGAGGACCAGCGTCTCCAGCACGACGCATTCGGCGAAGCTGCCGCGCACCGAGAGGATCGGGGAGCCCGGGAAGTACAGCTCGCCCTCTGGGTAGCCGTCGATGTCGCCGGTGAATCGGTAGTCACGCAGCCAGTCCAACGTCCGCCGATCCGAGAACGAGGCGGCGACGGACAGTTCCGCATCGCCGAACCGGAACTGCCGCAGCGCGTCGAGCACCCGGCCGGTACCCCCGACCACGCCGTAGCGGCGACCGTTTGGCAAACGCCTAGCGAACACCTCGAAGGTGCACTGCCGATGCGCCGAACCATCGGCGAGCGCCGCGGCGAGCATGGTCAGTTCGTACTGGTCGGTCAGCAGTGCCGTGCTGGTCACGCCGTCACGCAGGTCCACGCTGTCACTGTAGACAGAACGGTCGGCTCACGCCGTCCGGCATCGGCCCGGTGAACCGGCGAAAACCCGAATCGGGGCTGCGTGGGTGTTGTTTATCCGGTGTCGAGTCGTACCCTTGACCCTATGGCCTTGTGCAACACAGTCCGGGGTGACGTCGTTGTGGACGCCGCGAACGCGACATTGTCGGCGGCACAGGCGACACCCGAAGCGGTGGAGTACACCGAGATCCTGGAGGCGGAGGACCGCCCGTGGGTGACCGTGGTCTGGGACGATCCGGTCAATCTCATGCACTACGTCACGTATATCTTCCAGAAGCTTTTCGGCTACAGCAAAGCGAAGGCGACCGAGCTGATGCTCAAGGTCCACAACGAGGGCAAGGCGGTGGTCTCGTCCGGTTCCCGCGACAAGATGGAACACGATGTCCAGCGGCTGCACGCCGCCGGACTTTGGGCCACCATGCAGCGGGACGACTGACCAGCGCGACTACCCTGACGCCGTGCGCAAGTGGAGCAGGAAGAACTCGCTGAGCGGTCTCAAACTGCGATCCGAAATGGACGCACGTGAGGCCAACGTGCTTCGGTCCCTGGTCGGTGCGGTCTCCGGACTGCTCACCGAGCGCGCCGGGTCGGCGCCCGACGACGACTTGGCCGCCCTCACCGGACTGCGATCCGGCAACACCGTCCCGCCGGAGGATCCGCGGCTGCGCAGACTGCTGCCGGACTTCCACCGCAACGAGCCCGGCTCGCCGGACGCCGAACGCGCCGACCTCAACAGCGCGCTGCGCGGTCTGCACGAGCCCGACATCATCGACGCCAAGCTGGCGGCGGGCTCGGTCGTGCTGGACACCGTGCCGAGCGCGGGCGGCAAGATCGTCATCACCCCCGAGCAGGCCGACGCGTGGTTGACCGCGCTCACCGACGTGCGGCTGGCGCTGGGCACGGTGCTGAACATCGATGCCGACACGCCCGACCATCTCGATCCCGACGATCCGCGCGCCCCGCACCTGGACGTGTACCACTGGCTGACCTGGATGCAGGACTCGCTGCTCCAGGCGCTGGCTCCCTGACCGGCCGCGCTGCGATGATCGGCGCGAACCGACCAGCAGTCCCGCGCCGTGAGGAGTACCGATGGTGAATGCCGAACCGGGTGAACGCAACTCGCTCACCGATGTGCCCGGAGTACTGGTCGGTCATCATCACGTCCTCGATCCGGACGCCACGCTCGGTTCCGGATCGGCGACGGGATGCACGGTGGTGCGCGTGCCGGGCGGCGCGGTGGCGGCGGTCGACGTGCGCGGCGGCGGGCCTGGTACCCGTGAGACCGATCTGCTCGATCCGATGAACACCGTCCGGCAGATCGACGCGATCCTGCTCACCGGCGGCAGCGCCTTCGGGCTCGCCGCGGCCGACGGCGTGATGCGGTGGCTGGAGGAGAACGGCGCGGGCATCGTGATGGACCCGGCGGACCCGAGCCGGGTGGTGCCCATCGTCCCCGGCGCGGTGATCTTCGATCTTCCGGTCGGCGCGTGGGACATCCGTCCGACCGCCGAGTTCGGCTACCGGGCCGCCGCGGCGGCGGACGTCGACTTCGCTCGCGGTTCGGTCGGTGCGGGCGTCGGCGCGCGCGCCGGTTCGATCAAAGGGGGGATCGGCACGGCGAGCATCGTGCTGGGTGATGGCGTGGCCGCGGGAATCACCGTCGCGGCGCTGGTCGTGGCGAATCCGGTCGGCTCGGTGTTCGATCCCCGCACGGGGTTGCCGTGGGGGTGCGGCACCGATGGGCCCGGCTTTTTCGGTCTGCGGCAGGCGACCCCGGAGCAACTGGCGGCGGCGAACGCGCTGCCGGTGAAGGGCACCGTGCTCAACACCACGATCGGCGTCGTGGCCACGGACGCTCCGCTCGATCCGGCCGGATGCAAGCGCGTCGCGGCCACCGCGCACGACGGGCTGGCCAGGGCGATCCGTCCCGCGCACTCGCCCCTGGACGGGGACACCCTCTTCGCGCTCGCCACCGGAACGGCGGAGGAGGGCGGCGACTTGCCGTTGCCGCCCGCCTTCCCCGCCGATCTGCTTGTCCTGGACCAGATCTGCACCGCCGCCGCCGTCTGCGTCGAACGCGCCATCGTCGACGCGATCCGTTCGGCGCACCCAGTGGCGGGCATCCCGGCCTACAACGACCTGTTCGGTGTTTGAACAGGCGATGCCGGGAACCGGGGGACCGGGCGACGTCGCCGGGGGAATAGCCGAATATCCTGGCTCGTTGTCGACTGCGATGGGTCGGCGTTGTGGAAAGGTGTGCGACTCGTGCTGGTGATCAGGGCCGACCTCGTGGAGGCGATGGTGGCGCACGCGCGCGCCGATCACCCCGATGAGGCCTGCGGTGTCATCGCGGGGCCGGAGGGCTCGGATCGTCCGGAGCGCTTCATCGCCATGGTCAACGCCGAGCGTTCGCCCACGTTCTACCGCTTCGACTCCGGCGAGCAGTTGAAGGTGTGGCGCGCGATGGACGACGCCGACGAGGCGCCGGTCGTCATCTACCACTCGCACACCGCCACCGAGGCCTATCCGAGCCGGACCGACGTGTCGTACGCCTCCGAGCCGTTCGCGCACTACGTGCTGATCTCAACCCGCGATCCCGAGCGGCACGAGCTGCGCAGCTACCGGATCGTCGACGGCGAGGTCACCGAGGAGCCGGTGCGGATCGTCGACGCGTACGAGAACTAGACCGATGCCTGTTCGCGAAACCGAGGAGTACCCATGCCGGTAACCGTCTCCATTCCGACCATCATGCGCGGCCTCACCGGAGGTGAGAAGCGCGTGCAGGCCGAGGGCGCCACGCTGTCGGCGCTGATCGACGACCTGGAGGCCAACCACCCCGGGCTCGCCGAGCGCCTGCTGAAGGACGGCAAGCTGAACCGCTACGTCAATATCTACGTCGACGACGAAGACGTGCGCTTCGCGGGCGGGCTGGCCGCCGAAGTGCCCGAGGACGCCAGCGTCACGATCCTGCCCGCCGTGGCCGGAGGCTGACCCGTCCCGTGGCGCGTTACGAATCGCTGATCGCGACTCTCGGCAATACCCCGCTGGTCGGGCTGCGCACCCTGTCCCCGCGATGGGACGGTGACGATCACGTGCGGCTGTGGGCCAAGCTGGAGGATCGCAACCCCACCGGCTCGATCAAGGACCGGCCCGCCCTGCGGATGATCGAGCAGGCCGAGGCCGACGGGCTGCTGCGGCCCGGTTGCACGATTCTCGAACCCACCAGCGGCAACACGGGCATCTCGCTGGCCATGGCGGCGAAGCTCAAGGGATACCAGCTGGTCTGCGTGATGCCCGAGAACACCTCGGTGGAGCGGCGGCAGTTGCTCACCATGTTCGGGGCCAGGATCATCGATTCCCCGGCCGCGGGCGGCTCCAATCAGGCCGTCGCGCTGGCGAAGAAGATCGCCGCGGAGAACCCCGATTGGGTGATGCTCTACCAGTACGGCAATCCGGCGAACACGGCGGCGCACTACGAGACGACCGGCCCGGAAATTCTGGCCGACCTGCCCGAGATCACCCATTTCGTCGCGGGTCTCGGCACCACGGGCACGCTGATGGGGACCGGCCGCTTCCTGCGGGAGAAGGTGCCCGGCATCGAGATCGTGGCCGCCGAACCGCGTTACGGCGAACTGGTCTACGGCCTGCGCAACATCGACGAGGGATTCATCCCCGAGTTGTACGACGAGAGCGTGCTGACCACCCGTTTTTCGGTCGGCCCGTACGACGCGGTGAAACGCACCCGCGAACTGGTGCTCGAAGAGGGCATCTTCGCCGGGATCTCCACCGGCGCCATCCTGCACGCCGCGCTCGGCGTCGCCCGCAAGGCGGTCAAGGCGGGCACGCGCGCCGACATCGCGTTCGTGGTCGCCGACGGCGGATGGAAATACCTGTCGACCGGGGCCTACGACGGCACGCTCGAAGAGGCGGAAGAGCGGCTCGACGGCCAGCTCTGGGCCTGATTCCCGGCCGCGCCGGTACCCTCGGTGAGGCGGGGCCACGTCCCCGCCACGGCGAGGAGGTGGCCATGACCGGCGCGGGACTCGGGCCGTCGTTCGACCCTGATCGGCCGGCTGCGCTTCGTGCGCAATTGGGCAAGCCCGCCGGTGTGCCCACAGCGCCCGCCACCGCGGGCTTCGCCGCGATCAAGCAACTGTGGCTGCGGGCCGGCGTGCTGATCGCCGGATTCGTGGGGGTGCTGTACGGCGTCGAAGGGGTCGACACCGCCGTCGGTGGCCGGCTCGACCACGCGGGCATCGAGCCGCGCCGCGCCGACGGGCTGACCGGCATCCTGTTCGCCCCGTTGTTGCACGGCGGCTGGCCACATCTGATCGGCAACACGCTCCCGGTGCTGGTGCTCGGCTTCCTGGTCCTGGTGACGGGCATCGGCCGCGGGCTGGCCGCGACCGCGATCATCTGGCTGGGGGCCGGGCTCGGCGTCTGGCTCACCGGGGCGACGGGGAGTACGCATATCGGCGCGTCGTCGCTGGTGTTCGGCTGGCTGACCTTCCTCATCTCCCGTGGCTGGTTCGCGCGCAACGTCGGGCAGATCGTGCTCGGTCTCGTGGTGCTGGCCCTCTACGGGTCGCTGCTGTGGGGCGTTCTGCCGGGACAGCCCGGAATCTCTTGGCAGGGGCATCTATTCGGCGCGTTGAGTGGATTGCTGGCCGGCTGGGTACTCTCTGGAGATGCACGACGAAACCGCCGCGGGGACCGAGCCGGAATCGGCGCGTCGCCGCGGTGACCGGGCGGCCCGCCGGAGATGTGGGGGGATCCTTTCTTGAGTGAGAATTCCGCGTGGCAGCATGGGGGAATGCGCCTTACCGTCCTCGGGTGCTCGGGCAGTGTGTCCGGCCCGGACTCTCCCGCGTCGGGTTACCTGCTGACCGGCCCGGACATGCGGCCGACGGTGATCGATTTCGGTCCGGGAGTGCTGGGCGCGTTGCAGCGCCATGCCGATCCCGGTGAGGTCGACATCTTCCTGACCCATCTGCACGCCGACCACTGCCTGGACCTGCCCGGTTTGCTGGTATGGCGCCGCTACCACCCGACGCCCCCGGAGGGCAAGGCGATCGTGCGCGGCCCGTCGGACACCTCGTTGCGCATCGGCAACGCCTCCGCCGAGGTCGGCGGCGAATGCGACGACTGGTCCGATGTGATCGACATGCGGCCCTGGGTCGAAGGCGAGTCCATCTCCTTCGGGCCGGGTCACACCGTCACCGCGCGCCGGATGTACCACCCCCCGGAGTCCTACGGTCTGCGGATCGTCACCGCCGCGGGACGCACTTTCGTCTACACCGGCGACACCGCACTCTGCCCTCAGGTCCACGAACTTGCGCAGGGCGCAGACATCCTGATGGCGGAAGCGTCCTGGACCCACGACCCGGCGAATCGCCCTCCCGGCATCCACCTTTCGGGCACCGAGGCGGGCCGGATCGCCGCCGAGGCAGGCGTGAAGGAACTGCTGCTCACCCACATCCCCCCGTGGACTTCCCGCGAGGACGTGATCGCCGAGGCGAAAGCAGAGTTCACCGGCCCCGTGCATGCGGTGGCTCCGGGCGAAACCTTCGATCTCTGACCGAATCCCGGGTAACGCCGGGCATGACGCGAACTTCACGAGCGGAACCGCGTCACCGGCCTTGTACAGCACGCCGGTCTGCCGAATGACGCGCCGATCCCCGAGTCCGTACGTCCCCTTCGACGACCGATTCGCGGCCTGACTCGACCCGGGTGCCGACCATCCCGCGCAACCGTGACAGGCCTCGCCGATCCGCGTTCCCGCTCGCGGTGCGATAACGGCGGTATCCGCGTGCGGAACCACGGCGGGCACACGGACCGAATTTGCGCCGCATCCGCTCAGCCATGGGTAGCGACCGTCGTCCCCAACGCGCCCAGCTCGCCTCAACCACGGGTTTCGAGCGAAGCGAGAACGAGCATGCGCCGTTCGCGGCCCGGCTCGCGTTTGCGCGACCGTCGCGTACGCGACGAAGGAGCAAGCGGCGGCCGCGCAAACGCGAGCCATGAAGGGGCCGCGAACACGCCGCGACGAAGTCGCGGCAAATTGAACACAGTAGGCTGTGGCCGTGTCGAGACGAGCCGATGGCAGGGCGGACGATGAGCTCCGCGAGGTCCGGATCACCCGTGGTTTCACCACGCATCCAGCTGGTTCGGTGCTGGTGGAGTTCGGGCAGACGCGGGTGATGTGCACCGCGAGCGTCACCGAGGGGGTGCCGCCGTGGCGGCGTGACTCCGGGTTGGGCTGGCTCACCGCCGAGTACGCGATGTTGCCAGCCGCGACGCACACTCGCAGCGGGCGGGAATCGGTGAAGGGCCGGATCGGCGGACGGACCCAGGAGATCAGCCGTCTGATCGGCCGCTCGCTGCGCGCCTGCATCGACCTCGCCGCGATCGGGGAGAACACCATCGCCATCGACTGCGATGTGCTCCAGGCCGACGGCGGTACCAGGACGGCCGCCATCACCGGCGCCTACGTGGCGTTGGCGGATGCCGTGACCTATCTCGGCGCGGCGGGCGCGCTGGCCGACCCGCAGCCGATCTCCTGTGCGATCGCCGCGGTGAGCGTCGGCGTGGTCGACGGCCGGGTGCGGGTGGATCTGCCCTACGAGGAGGACTCGCGCGCCGAGGTCGATATGAACGTGGTCGCGACCGATACCGGAACGCTGGTGGAGATCCAGGGCACCGGCGAGGGCGCCACCTTCCCGCGCTCCACGCTGGACAAGTTGCTCGATGCCGCGCTCGCGTCCTGCGAGCAGTTGTTCGTCGTGCAGAAAGAGGCGCTGGCGCTGCCGTATCCCGGTGTGCTTCCCGAGCCCGCCGAGTCGAAGAGGAAGTGATGACCCGCCGTCTGCTGGTGGCCAGCCGCAACACCAAGAAACTGAACGAACTGCGCCGCATCCTCGACGAGGCAGGCATCGCCGGAATCGAGATCGTCGGATTGAACGATGTTCCCCCGTACGACGAGGCGCCCGAGACCGGCGCGACGTTCGAGGAGAACGCGCTGGCAAAAGCGCGCGACGGCGCCGTGGCCACCGGATTGGCTTGCGTCGCCGACGATTCCGGTATCGAGGTGGACGCGTTGAACGGCATGCCGGGTGTGCTGTCGGCGCGCTGGTCGGGCAAGCACGGCGACGACGCGGCGAACAACGCGCTGCTGCTGGCACAGCTGTCGGATGTGCCGGACGAGCGGCGCGGCGGGCGGTTCGTGTCCACCTGCGCGCTGGTGGTGCCCGGCGGCGCGGAGACCGTGGTGCGCGGCGAATGGCCCGGCTCGATCGGGCGGAAGCCGGTGGGCGACGGCGGTTTCGGCTACGACCCGCTGTTCGTCCCGGAAGGCGGCGATGTCACCGCGGCCCAGTTGACGCCCGCCCAGAAGGACGCGGTGTCGCATCGCGGGCGGGCGCTGGCCCAGTTGACGCCCGCGCTGGCTGCGCTCGCCGAAGGCTGACGCCTCAGACGCCGAAGGTCTGCTTGACCTGCTTGGCGTTGACGTGTTCGACGAAGAACGACAGCAACGGGATGGTGCCCGCGAGCAGGGTGCCGACGGTGCGCAGGACCGGCCAGCGGACCTTGACCGCGAGGTCGGCGGTGACCAGCAGGTAGACGAAGTACACCCAGCCGTGCACGACCGCGATCCAGCTGGGGGTGGCCACGTCGAAGCCGTACTTGGCGATCATCTCACCGGTGAGCAGCAGCAACCAGAGGCCGGTGATCCAGGCCAGCGCCCGATAGCGCAGCAGCGCCGGACCGATCTTGGCGGCGTTCCCGGCCCTGGCCGGGGCAGCGGTGGTCTCGGTGGAATTCTCGCTGGTGGTCAACCGGCGCTCCTCTCGCGGGTGTGCAGGCCTGCCGTGCGGACCTGTTCTTCGATGTCGTCGGCGTGCAGCGCGGCGAGGTATCGGTTGTACTCGGCGAGCACGGGGTCATCATCCCGGACGGCCTTCGGGCGCTCGGGCAGCAGTCCCGCCGGGAGTTCGGTCGGCGCGATCGGCTTCGCGGCGCGCTTGGCTGTGGGTGCCTCGCGCCGCGAAGCCGCGGCGGACTCGTTCTTTTCCTCTGGTTCGCCTGCCTCGCGTTCCAGCCGCACGAACCGGAAGTAGGCGAAGACGGCGAAACCCGCGAACAGGGGCCACTGCAGCGCGTAGCCGAGATTCTGTGCGGTGCCGGTCGCGGACTCGTACCGTTCCCACTGCCACCAGGCCAGCCCCAGGCAGCCCAGCGCGGCGACGATCACCAGCGCGATGAGGGCCGGGCGGTTGTGTGCCGAGCGGCGGGGTGAGGCGGACACGGCTTCTACGGTACCCGTTCTACTACGCGGGCCGTAGAACAAGGTGCGCCGTCCCGCGCCTGCTGTGACCACGGTCATCGAGGCGACGAACGGTGCGGAGCGGACCGGCGCTCGGGGCGGTGTCGGATGCCGAGACGAGCGGCCGCGCGCCCGCTGCCGGATGTGGCTTCCGATGTGGCAGCGGGCCGCTGCAAATCACGCAGTCGTCACGAGTGGTGCCGCTCGCCGCCATGTGGCAGCGCGCATCGGGCGTCCGCTCCGGCGCGTGCCACCGAGCGCGCGGCCGGACTCCGCCTGCGGTGAACTCGACGAGTCGGCCCGGTTCGACCGCAGGGGCCGCGCGCACGACGCGGACCCTTCCGGGCGCATCGACAACCGGGCCCCCGGCGTGCAGTTGCCGCTGACTGCTCCGGTGTTGCTCCGCTCAGAACGAGTAGGTGACTCCGGTCTTGCGCTCCGACTCTGCCCACAGCCGCTGCCACAGGTCCTTGTTCTGCGACAGGCGGGTGGACGACGAGGGTTTCACCGGGCCCTGGCTGCCGAAGAGCCGGGTCGGGCCCCAGTAGGTCTCGGGATCGGCGTCCGGCATGGTGGCGGCGAACAACGTCGAGTGCGCGGCCTTGGCGGGCGAGTGCCCGATCAGGCGGATGAACGGCTTGGCGATGTGGTCGAGCGGGGTCTCGGTGTGCGCGAAGAGGTCGGTGGCCGAGACACCGGGGTGCACCGCGTAGGAGCGCTTGCGGGAGCCGGATTCACGCAGCCTGCGCTGCAGTTCACGGGCGAACATCAGATTGCACAGCTTGGCCTGCGCATAGGCGAGATTGCGCTGGTAGCGGCGCTTTTCGTAGTCGAGGTCGTCGATCCAGAGCTTCGGCGTCTGCTTGTGCGCGATGCTGGAGAGGGTGACCACCCGATCGGTGATCCGGTCCAGCAGGAGGCCGGTGAGCGCGAAGTGCCCGAGGTGATTGACGCCCCACTGGGTCTCGAAGCCGTCTTTGGTTCGCGAGAACGGGATGTTCATCAGGCCGGCGTTGTTGACCAGGACGTCGAATTCGCCGCTGTCGTCGGCGAACTTGCGCACCGAGGACAGATCGGCCAGGTCCAGTTCCGCCACGCGGACATCGCCGTCGATGCCCGCGGCGACCTCTTTCGCCTTGACCGCGTTGCGGCAGGCCATGATCACGGTCGCGCCCTTGGACGCCAGGACTTTCGTGGTGACGGCGCCCAAGCCGCCGTTCGCGCCGGTGATGACAAAGGTGCGTCCCGTCTGGTCCGGGATCTCAGCTGGTTTCCACGCCATGCGCCAACCTTACTCTGGAGTAAGTTTCCGGGGAAGATATCGGCATCGATCGTCTCAGACGCAAGGGCTCGTGTCGCGGAACGCGCCCGCGACACGAGCTGTCGGCCGGGTCGTTCAGCGGCCGCTGCCGATGGGTTGCCCGAAGGCGGCCGCGAGTACGGCACCCACCGTGTCGCTCCACACCTGCCAGGTGGCGGGGTCCAACGTCATCGAGCCGACATCGGTGATGGTGACGCCGCCGGCCACCGGCGCGCCCGCGAAGCGGTCCTTCAGCCACAGCAGCGCGCGCGGTGCCGCGATCGGGTCCAGGGTCAGGTGCTCGCTGAAGTGGTCGCGGATGTACTCGACCCGCGCGCCCGGGTCCTCGGCATAGGTTCCGACGAGCTCGTTGACCGGTCCGACCGGGATCAGCCAGTCGGCATTGGCCTGGTACATCAGCATCGGCATGTCCGGCACGGCCTTGCCGAGCTTCGTCTTGTGCAGCACGTCGGCGACAGCGGGGTCGGTGAAGGGATTCTTCGCCAGCATCCCGAGGTTGTCGGCGAACGGGAACAGCGCGGCCTGGTAGCTGGCGCAGAGTTGTTCCTTGCCCGCGATCATGAGCTTGCCCAGGCCGTTCGCGTTCTCGTCGAGGAATTTCCGCAGCTCGGGATATTCGCGCGAGACGCCGAGCGCGCCCGCGAAGATCAGCCCGGCGGAGAGATTGCCGTTGGCCATCCGCAATGCGGCCGACAGGTCGGCGGGGATGCCGCCCTCCGCGGTGCCGACCACGTTGAGTTCGGGTGCGTAGTCGCGCTTCAGTTCGGCGGCCCAGCCGGTGGCGATCGCGCCGCCGGAGTAGCCCATCATCCCGACCCTGGTCCCGGTCCCGGACAGTTGCATCGGTGCGAAGTTCTCCGCGGCGCGAATGCCGTCGAGCGTGATCCGGCCCGCCAAAGGACCTGCGGCGTAAGCCGAGTCGGGCCCCTGGTGGTCGGGGATCACCGCGGCCCAGCCTTGGGCCAGTGCGGCCTGCACCTCGAGGAACTGGGCCGCCACCAGGGTGGAGCCGGTCAAGGTCGCGGGGACGGAACCCATCTGGAGTTGATACGACGGCATGCAGTAGTTGCCGGTCGAGTCTTCGGCGATCTGGTAGGAGAACAGCGGCCGGTCGGCGACGTAGCCGCGCGGCTTGATCACCGTGGCCACGGCGGGGATGGCCTCGCCGCGGGAGTTGGTGGAGCGGTAGGACAACTGCCAGGCGTCCACGTTCACCGGGAGCAGCGACAGGTTCGCCAGATTCACCTGGCGTGCGGCGATGATCTGGCCGGGGGGCAAGTCGGTGTAGGTCTGCGCGGGCGGGCGATAGAACGCCGGGTCGAAGCCCGGCGGCAGCGGCGGAAGGGGGAACGGCAGTGCGGGCTGGACCACCGGATCGTCCGGCGCGGGCTCGGCGGCTGCCGAGGCGGGGAGGAAGGGCAGTCCCACCGCCACCACGGCGAGCGCCGCGAGCAGCTTCGGTGCGTGCTTGCGCGAAATGACCACGCGAGAACCTCTTCGTTCTGTGAGCCACATTTGTGAGCCCCATCGGTTTCAGACTGGATCAGAGTATGCGGCGTCATGACCCGGATCACAAGTACGAATCGGGCGGCGGCCAAGGCACGCGGGGTAGTTCGTGGTCGCCGGGATTTCGCTACGGTGAGAGATATGACGGCGACAGTGGGCAGGCAATACGGCGGGCGTGCCGTCGTGGAGCGGAAAGCCGAGCGGCGTCAGCGGTTCCTCGACGCGGCCACCCGGATCTTCGCCGAGCGCGGTTACGCCGATTGCTCGCTGGCCGACGTGTGCGCCGCCGCGGGTCTGTCCAAGCGTCAGTTCTACGAGGAGTTCCAGACCAGGGAGGACGTTCTGGTCGCCGCGTACGACCGGATCCAGAACGAGGCCGCCGCGGCCGTGGTCGCGCGGATGGACGCGCTCGACCCGCGGTTCGACCTGCGCGCCGCGATGACCGCCGTGGTGACCGCTTATCTCGAGTCGATCGGCGCCGATCCCTACCGCGCCAAGGTCGCCTTCATCGAAGTGGTGGGCGTGAGCGAACGGATGGAGCGCCACCGCCGCGAACGCAGGCACGCGTGGGCTTCCGTGCTGGAAACCCACGTGGTTCCGGTGGTTGCTCCCGGTTCGCGGGTGCGCGGCACGCCGGGGTGGGGGGCGAGCGCCTTGATCGGCGCGATCAACGGGCTGGCGCACGAGTGGGTGCTCGCCGATCCGCGTCCGTCGGTGGCCGAACTCGTCGATCTGCTCGTGCCCATCGCGATGTCGCTCATCGAGCGGCCGGAGGAAGCGCCGGAGGGCGAACCCGGCTGATTCGCTGCCGTGTCGCTGGATATCCATCGACGCGGCAAAAGCCCATACTGGGCTGATGGCCGGTTCGGTTGCTGTCGCCGCGGACCCTGTTGCCCCGATGGGCAGGGCCAAGACCAACATCGTATTCGGCACCATCGTGCTCGGCATGCTCATGGCGGCGCTGGACCAGACCATCGTGTCCACCGCGCTGCCCACCATCGTCGCCGACCTCGGCGGGGCGGGGCACATGGCGTGGGTGGTCACCTCGTACCTGCTCGCCGAGGCGGTGGCGACCGCCCTCGCCGGAAAGCTCGGCGATCTGTTCGGCCGCAAGCTGGTGTTCCAGATCAGTGCGGTGATCTTCATCGTCGGCTCGATGGTCGCAGGCCTGGCGAACGGCATGCTGGTGCTGGTCCTCGCTCGCGGGATCCAGGGCTTCGGCGCGGGCGGACTGATGGTCACGTCGATGGCGCTGATCGCCGACATCATCCCGTTGCGGCAGCGGGGTAAGTACCAGGGCGCGCTGGGTGCGGTATTCGGCGTGACCACGGTGATCGGTCCGACGCTGGGCGGCCTGTTCACCGACCACGCCAGCTGGCGCTGGTGCTTCTACGTCAACGTGCCGGTCGCGGTGGTGATGATCGCGTTGGCGGCCCGCACCATCCCACGGGTGCGCGCGGCGGCCAGGCCGATCATCGATTACCTCGGCATCGGCTTGGTGGCGCTGGGCGTCTCCTGCCTGATCCTCGGCCTGGAATGGGGCGGGCAGCAGTACGCGTGGGGCTCGCCGACAATCGTCGGCCTGTTCGCCGCGGCGGCTTTCCTGCTCGTCACGTTCGTCGGGGTCGAGTTGCGCGCAGCGGAACCGATGCTGCCGATGGGGTTGTTCCGCAGCCGGGTGTTCACGGTGTGCTCGATCCTCAGTTTCATCGTCGGCTTCGCCATGCTCGGCTCGATGACCTACCTGCCCGCGTATCTGCAATATGTCGACGGTGTTTCGGCCACCATGTCGGGTGTTCGCACGCTGCCGCTGGTGGTGGGCCTGTTCACCACCTCGATCCTGTCCGGGCAGGTGGTCGGCAAGACCGGCCGCTACCGGTACTTCCCGATCGCGGGCACGTTGGTCATGGCGCTCGGCCTGTACTTGATGTCGACGATGGGCCGGACCACCGGCACATTGCTGGAGTCGCTGTACATGCTGATCCTCGGCCTGGGTATCGGACTGGCGATGCAGGTGCTCACCATCGTCGTGCAGAACACCGTGCCCTACGCCCAGCTGGGTACCGCGACATCCGGTGTCACGTTCTTCCGCACGCTCGGTAGCGCCTTCGGGACGGCCATCTTCGGCACGCTCTACAGCAACCAGATCGGCCCCAACCTCGCCGCCGCGCTGGCTCAGGTGCGCGTGGTGCCACCCGGGGTCGCGGCGGACCCGCAGGCGTTGCGCGCGTTGCCCGCCGAACAGTCGGCGCCGATCATCGATGCGTACGCGGACTCGATCGACTACGTGTTCTTCTGGGTCGTTCCGATCGTGTTGGCCGGATTCGTGGTCGCGTGGTTCCTGCCCGAGGTGCCGCTGCGTGACAGCGCGCGGGCGGGGGCGGGCGATGTGGGCGAAGGGTTCTCGGTGCCCGACTCGCCCGATCGGCTGGTGCAACTGGAACGCGCCATCGCGGGCACCATGCACCGAGCGGGGGCGGAGGATCCGATCGGCGCGCGCATCCTCGCCGACGCGGACAGCGACCTCACACGCGGTGAGGCATGGGCGCTCGGCCAGGTGTATCTGCGCGACCGGGTGCGCGGTGACGCCACGCTGGCCGGAATCGCCTGGGCGCACCGAGTGCCCCAGGAGGTGATCGAGCCGATCTACGACCAGGTCGGCGCGGAGGGCTATCTGACGCGAGAGGGTAAACGCTTGCGGCTCACCGATTCCGGTGCGGCCGAGATGGATCGGATCAAGGCGGCCTGGCGGCGCTGGCTCGACACCAGGCTCGACGACTGGAACGAGGCCGACCCGGCCGATCGCGCACTGCTGGATCAGGCGCTGACGAACATCGCCACGAAGTTGCTGGAGGACCACGCGCGCGAGCAGGAAACGGTGCCCGCCTGACCGCTCTTGCGGTCGATTACTCGTAGACGTATATTCGTAGACGAGTAAGGAGGAGGTGCCGCGATGAAGAAACGCAAGGTCGACAACCTGTTGGCGCTCGCGGTGCTGTCCGTGATCGTCGAGCGCCCCATGCATCGCTACGAAATCGCCCAGACCCTGCGTGACCGGGGCAAGGACCACGACATGACGATCAAATGGGGTTCGCTCTACACGGTCGTGCAGAACATGGCCAAGGTCGGGTTCCTCGAGGTCGTCGGCAGTGAACGGGCGGGCGCCCGTCCCGAGCGAGTCATCTATCGGATCACCGACGAGGGTCGCGCCGAGATGGCCGATTGGACCAGGGAACTGCTGTCGACTCCGGAACCGGAACCGCACCGGTTCGTCGCGGGGCTGTCGATTCTCGCGGTGCTTCCGCCCGCCGAGGTGGTCGAACTGCTCGCCACCCGCCTCGAAGCGCTGGATCGAACCATCGAGACCGTACGTCGTGAACTCGGCGAACTCGCGGGCGCGTTGCCGCGACTGTTCATCGTCGAGTCCGAGTTCGGACTGGCGATGCTCGAAGCCGAGGCGGCGTGGACGCGCTCACTGCGCGCGGAACTGACCGAGGGCACCTTCCCCGGACTGGCGCAATGGCGCGAGTGGCACGAGCGCGGCGCGCTGCCGTCGGAGGTCGCCGAAATGGTGGAGAGGGGGATGGCCGAGGACTAGCCGAGAAACCGGACCCGGCGAAGGTGCGGCAACACCGCCGCCGGGCCCGATCGAACAGTCTCGAACCGCGCCCGCGAACGCGCACCCGGCTACAAGGCTGGCAACCACAGGATAACCGGGTGGGTGGCGCGTGTGTCGGTCCGGGAACCGAAACCCGTATCGCACGAATCCTGGAGACACCCATGTCCACAACACGTACCGCCCTGGTGATCGGTGGCGGCATCGCCGGCCCCGTCGTCGCGACGGCCCTGCGCAAAGCGGGCATCGACGCCCGCGTCTACGAGGCCTATCCCGGCCCTTCCTATGGCATCGGCAGCGGACTCGCGCTCGCGCCGAACGGCGTCGCCGCGCTCGACATCATCGGGGCGGGCGACCCGGTCCGCGCCATCGCGCTTCCGGTCCGCAACATGAACATGTCCGTCGGCGCGAAGGTGCTGGCGATGCCCGGCATCCCCGATATGCCGCCGCTGCAACTGGTCGATCGCGGCGAGCTGCACCAAACGCTGCACCGGCACGCGGTCGCGGCGGGCGTTCCGTTCGAGTACGACAAGCGCCTGGTCGATGTGCGCGAGGACGCGTCGGGCATCACCGCCCAGTTCGCCGACGGCAGCACAGCCACCGCCGACGTGCTGATCGGCGCGGACGGCATCCGCTCGCGGGTGCGCACGCTGATCGACCCGAAGGCGCCCGGCCCCGACTACACCGGCATGCTCGGCTTCGGCGCGACCACCGAGTGCGACGCCGACATCCCCCCGGACACCATGACCTTCGCGTTCGGCAAGCGGGCCTACTACCTGTACTGGCCGCTCGGGGACGGGCGGGTGGCATGGGGAGCGAACCTGCCGCACAAGGAGTATCTGTCGCTCACCGCGGCGCGGGCGGTGCCGAGCGCGCACTGGTTGCGCATCCTGCGCGAGGTCTACGGCGACGACACCCCTGGCGGCGAGCTCGCTCGGCGCACCACCGAGGAGCAGTTGGAGGTGGTCGGCGCACTGCACATCATGCCGCCGGTGCCGCACTGGTATCGCGGGCGGATGGTGCTGGTCGGCGATGCGGTGCACGCTCCGTCCAACAGTTCCGGTCAGGGCGCGTCGCTGGCCATCGAGAGCGCCGTGCAGCTGGCCCGCTGCTTGCGTGATCTGCCCGCTCCGGAGGCGTTCGCGGTCTACGAGCGCTTGCGGCGCGAGCGGGTGGAAGGCGTCGCGGCGCGCGCGGCGAAGATCAATCACAGCAAGACGCCGGGGCCGGTGGGACGCAAGGTCATGCAGTTGCTCATGCCGGTCATGGCCAAGACCGTGATGAAACCGGAGAAGACCATGGGACCGGAGCAGCGCTACCGGATCGACTGGGACGCTCCCGCCGAGCACGAGCTCGCGTCGGTCTGAGTCGGCCGGAGGTCCCTCGGGTCCGAGCGACCCGGGGGACCTCCGGTGCGGCTATCGGCGGCGGAATAGAGTTGCGTGGTGAGCGATAGGGATTCCGATGGAAATCTGGATCTGAACCAGTTGCGCACCTTCCTGGCCGTGCACCGGGCCGGTTCGATCACAGCCGGGGCGCGGCTGGTCGGCTTGTCCCAGCCGACCGTGACCGGCCAATTGCAGGCGTTGGAGAAGCGGCTCGGCGCGCGACTGTTCGACCGATTGCCGCGCGGCGTCGCGCCGACCGCGGCGGCGACCGAGCTGGCGGCGCGCATCGCCGCGCCGCTGGACGCGCTGGACACCGTGGCGGGTCCGGTCCACCGGGCCGAACCCGCGCCACAGCCCGCCGTTCGTCTCGCCGGACCCGCCGAGTTCCTCGCGGTGCACGGGCTCCCCGCGCTGGCGCCACTGGTCGAGCGAGGGGTTCGACTGGCAGTCCACGCGGGGCTGACCGACGACTTGCTCGGCGGGCTGCGGGCCGGACACTTCGACCTGGTGGTGTCGACGGTCCGGCCCAGAGGCCGGACGGTGGTCGCCGAACCGCTGGGTGACGAGGAGTTCGTGCTCGTCGCCGGGCCGCAGGTCGCCGCGCGCGTCGACGGCGACCTGTTGCGGACCAAGGGCCCGGTCGCGTTGTCCGATGTTCCGCTGGTCAGTTACGCCCCGGATCTGCCGATCCTGCGCCGGTATTGGCGGCACGTCTTCGGCGTCCGGCTTGCCGCCGAGGCCGCGGTGGTCGTCGCCGACCTGCGCGCGGTCGCCGCGGCGGTCGCGGCGGGCGCGGGGATCAGTGTGCTGCCGCGATATCTCTGTGCGGCCGAACTGGATTCGGGATCGCTCGTCGCGCTGTTGGAACCGGAGGACCCGCCGATCAACACGGCATTCCTGGTGCGTCGGCCCGGACCCGCTGTTCGCCCGCACGTCGAGCTGGTCCGTCAGCGGCTGACCGCCGCGGCGCTGCACTGGTGAGCGCGGGCCCGCTCAGTATCGGGCCGCGCGGTCGCGCAGAATTCGCGCGGTCCGCTCGTCGCCGGGCAGGAACGCCTCCAATTGCAACTCGGCGAGCGTGACGTCCACCGCGGTGGCGAAGGAGGTGAGCGTGGTGATCAAACGCAATTCCCCTTCGGCGCAGCGCAGGCGCAGCGGCACCGCGAAACCGAGATGGTCCGGTCCCGGTTCGGCCTGGGGCAGATACGTCTCCAGCTCGGCGATCAGCTCCTCCAAGGCGGGATCGGGGCTGCGGGCCATCCGGTTGCGCAGCGCCTCGGTGACGTGCCGTCCCCATTCCGGCAGGTTGACCACGCGGGCGGCCAAGCCGTCCGGGTGTAGCGCGAGCCGCAGCACGTTGACCGGCGGCTCCAGCAGCCACGGCGCGGCGCCCTCGGTGAGCACCTCGAAGGCCGAGTTGGCGGCGAGCAGGACGCCGTGCGGCCGGACCACCAGCGCCGGGTAGGGCAGGTGGCCGTCCAGGATCGCCCGCAACGCCTCCAGCATCGGCGCCAATTCCGCGGTATCGAGCGCCGATTCGGGGAAGACCGGCGCGTAACCCGCGGCGAGCAGCAGTCCGTTGCGCTCACGCAGTGACAGCTCCAGTGATTCGGCCAACCGCACCACCATCGTGCGTCCGGGGCGTGAGCGGCCCTGTTCCAGGAAGCTGAGATGACGCTGCGTGGTGTCGGCGCGGATCGCGAGATCCAGCTGGCTGACCCGTCGCAGCGTGCGCCAATGCTTGAGCTGCCGGGCGAACCCGGTGGACTCGGCCGCCGTCGTCATGGCAGCAGTATCGGGCGTCGGGCGGCGGCTTCGCCATACCTTGCGGGGAATCGCACAGGCTCCGGACGACGGCGAGACTCCGTCCCATGAGCAATCAATTCGATGAGCGGGAACTGTTCCGATTCGCCGAGCGCTACATCGCGCTGTGGAACGAATCCGACGCGCAGGCCAGGCACAAGCTGATCCGGGAACTGTGGTCCGAGGACGGCGCCCAGGTGCTGGTGGATCCGCCGCAGGAGATGCGGGAGGCGCTTGCCCGACTGTCCTTCCCGATCCCGACCGTGGAGATCCGCGGCTACGAAGCGCTGGACCGGCGCGTGGATCGCGCCTACGAGGAATTCGTCGCCCCTGGTGAGCACGTGTTCGTACCCAAGGGGCAGGCGGTTCGTCTGTCACTGAACCTGATCGGCCTGACCTGGCACATGGTGACGAAGACCGACGGGGCGGTCGTCGGCGGCGGATACGACGTCATCGCGCTCGACGACGCGGGCCGGATCCGGTGGGACCACCAGTACATCGGTGTCGCGTGATGCGGGCCGTCGCCTACCATCTCGACCCCGCGCGCGGGGCGGACGCGCTGACCGTCGCGCCGCAGGAGATGCCAGAGCCAGGGCCACGCCAAGTGGTGATCCAGATGCTGGCGGCGTCACTGAATCGTCGCGATCTCATGTTGCTGGACGGAACGTATCCGCTGCCCGCGACCCCGGGCGTCGTCCCGCTCAGCGACGGTGTCGGCGCGGTGATCGCCGTGGGCGAGGAAGTGACGCGCGCCGCGCTGGGCGACCGGGTGACCGCCTCCTACTTCGTCCGCTGGATCGACGGGCCACAGCGCCAAGCGCACGTGGTCGAGCAGTACGGCGCCACCTATCCCGGCATGCTCGCCACGTACGCGGTGCTGGAAGAGGATTCGGTGGTGCACGTGCCCGACCATCTCACCGACGTGGAGGCCGCCACGCTGACCTGCGCCGGAGTGGTGGCGTGGGCGGCGCTGACCACGCCGCTGCCGGTGCTGCCCGGCGAGACCGTCTTGACCGTCGGCAGTGGATCGGTGGGCCTTTTCGGTGTGCAGCACGCGAAAATGCTGGGCGCTTATGTCATCTCGGTGACCTCGAGCGCGCGAAAGGCCGAGCGGCTGCGCGCGCTGGGAGCCGACGAGGTGATCGATCGGAGCCGGACACCGGACTGGGAGCTGGCCGTGCTGGACCGCACCGGAGGCGACGGTGTGGAACACATCCTCGACGCGGTGGGCATGCCGACCCTGGCGAAATCCGTGCGGTCGGGCGGATACAACGCGCGGATCACGATGATCGGCGCGTTGCCCGCCACCGACGCGCCCGTAGGCAACCCGTTCGGGACGTCGTATCTGTCGATTCGCCGCATCGCGGTGGGCAGCCGGACGCAGTTCGAGGCGATGAACCGAGCGATCACCGCCCACGGGATGCGTCCCGTCATCGACCGCGTGTTCGCGTTCGAGGAAGCCGAAGCGGCCTACCGGTATTTCCGCACCGGAGACCCCTTCGGGAAGGTGGTGATCGAGTTCCCCTAGGACTCAGGGGCAGGCGGTGAGAATCCGCGTCATGGCGTCCTTTTCGGCCGCGGTGACCCAGAGTTGGTAGGCCGTCTTCACCTGGATCTGCCTGGTCACGTAGGCGCAGTGGTAACCCTTGTTCGGCGGCAGCCAATCGGCCGCGTCGGAGTCGCTCTTGGACTGGTTGGTCGGACCGTCCACGGCCTGCAGGTTCAGCGGGTCGTTGGCCAGATCGCGGCGGCGTTCGGCGGAAAGCTTCTGTGCGCCTTTCTGCCACGCGTCCGAGAGCGCGACGACATGGTCGATCTGCACGTCGTCGGAGGACTTCGTGCCGCGCTTGAAGTCGATGGTCTTTCCGGTGTAGAAGTCGGCGAGCGTTCCGGTCGCGACGATGCACTTGCCCGACTTGAACGTCACGTCGGTCATGTCGCGCTGGAGGATGTCGTTGCGGGTGTCGCAGCCGTTGTTGCCGCCGGGCACCGAGACGTTGTCGGACCAGGGCGGCCCGAATTCGTCACGGCTGTATCCGGTCTTGGGCGCACGGTCGGCCACGCGCAGCGCGTTCAACAGCGCGAGCGCGTCGCGCGAGGGAATCGGGGCGGGCGCGTCGGCGCAGGCCCGTCCGCCGGAACCGCAGCCCGACGCGGTCGACTGGCCGGGCGGAACGGTTGTGCAGGAGACCAGTCCGATGGAAGTCGCCACCATGATGCCGATCAGAGCCAGCCGTTGCACTGTGGACTTCATCGAACTTCCTAACGCCGAATCCACTTGAAACTGTAACCGGCGAAAAGGTATCCAGTGACCGGCTTCGCGCAACCGATCGGCGCGTATGAGATTCGGCACAGCTGGCCGGTAACGGGCCGTGCGCCATAGCTGCCGAACTGGAGAACCGGGGCCGCCCCCGAATCGCCGTGCCGGCGCCGATTCGGGGGCGGTGATCACGAGGAGGCCGGTGGAGCCGCGCGGTTGTGCGGATGGTTGTCCACTCCGAAGCCCGCACTGGGACGACACCACGGGGCTGATGAGGGGGAGGTCCCGAGGTGTCGAGCCGCGCCTGCTCCGGACTCACTCGTGATGATCAGGAGTGATCGATGTCCGGCGGGCGCCGGTGACCAGGGAAGCCGCTCTCCGGTTGCAGCACGCATCCGCTCCGTCTCGATCACGCTTGTTTCTACGTATCAAGACAGTAGATAGATGCCGCGCGAATTGGCAAGTTCGTTCGCACGATTCGAAAAGTTTCTCAGCCGATCTTCAGTTTCGGCCATATATCTACTGTATGAGTACGGATGTGTCCGAGAGTTGACGCCTTCGCGACGACCGGTTCGACGGGCCTGTGACGATGCTCACTTCATATCCGGTCACAGGCGGTGTGAATCGTGTGTCCAAACGGGTGCAGGCGAAAAGCCGGACCCGAAAGGACCACATCATGCCCACCGTCGACGTCATCGACTCGTTCATCAACTACCGCGATACCGGTGCGGGAGAGATCCCCGTCGTGTTCCTGCACGGCAATCCGACCTCCTCGCATCTGTGGCGCAACGTCATTCCGCACGTGGCCGACCGGAGCAGGGTGCTGGCGCCGGACCTGATCGGGATGGGGGAGTCGGGCAAGCCGGACAGCGCCTACCGTTTCACCGATCACGCCGCCTACCTCGACGCCTGGTTCGACGCGCTCGGGCTGGACCGAGTGGTGCTGGTCGGACACGACTGGGGCGGCGCGCTGGGCATGGACTGGGCCGCGCGGCATCCCGGCCGCGTGCGCGGGATCGCGCTGATCGAAACGTTCCTGCGGCCGATGCGCTTCGACGAGCTGCCTCCGCTCGGCGCCGAGCTGTTCCGGAAGTTTCGCTCGGCGGAAGGGGAGCGGATGATCCTGGAGGAGAACATCTTCATCGAGTTCAACCTGCCGAAGGGCGTCGCCGACCTGTCGCCCGAGGACCACGACGTGTACCGGGCGCCGTATCCGACCCCGGCCTCGCGCAAGCCGCTGCTGGTGTGGCCGCGGGAGTTCCCGCTGGACGGCGAGCCCGCCGACGTGGTCGCCCTGGTGCGGAACTACGACGATTGGGCGGCCGCGACGCCCGAGGTGCCCAAGTTGCTGATGGCGTTGGAGAACGGCGTCGGGCTGGGATCGGCGGAGGCGATCGACTGGGCCGCGAGCACCTTCGCGAGCGCCGAGGTCGTCGCGATCCCTCCGGCGGGCCACCACGCGCCGGAGGATCGGCCGGACGAGATCGGCCGGGCGGTCGCGCAGTGGCTCGATCGGCACGCCTTGGTCGGTGCCGCCGCTCGCGCGTGATCTCGGCCGCGCTGTGACCCGGCAGTGCTTGCGCCGACCGCGGCGCGGGCCGAATGATGGCCGGATGAGCACGGAGCACGAGCGGGTCGCGGCGGACGAGAAGGCCATGGTCGCTCGCGCGGTCGCGGGCGACCGGGACGCCGTCGCCGAGGTGGTGCGCCTGTTGCAGGACCCGCTGTACCGGCTGGCGCTGCGCATGGTCTGGCGGCCCGCGGAGGCCGAGGACGCGACGCAGGAGATCATGGTGCGCGTCCTCGATCATCTGCACACCTGGCGCGGCGAGGCGAAGCTGCTCACCTGGGCCTACCGCATCGGCGTCAACCACCTGCTGAATCTGCGGCGGCAGACCCCGCAGGAGGCCGCGGAACTGAGCTTGGACGCCTACCGGGACGGACTGGCCGACGGTCTGTCGGAGGCGGACTATCGCGGACCGGAAGCGGTGCTGCTGACCGCCGAGGTGCGGCTCACCTGTAGCCAAGGCATGTTGCAATGCCTGGCCCGGGACGAACGGATCGCCTTCGTGCTCGGCGACGTGTTCGAGCTGAACTCCACCGAGGCCGCCTGGATCCTAGACATCACCCCCACCGCCTATCGAAAGCGGTTGGAGCGCGCCAAGAAACGGCTCGGGAACTTCCTGAACTCGACCTGTGGCCTGGTCGACCCGGCGGCGTTCTGCCGCTGCTCGCGCCGCGTGGACAAAGCTCTGGCGCTGGGACGGGTCGACCGGAGCCGTCCGGTGTACGCGCGCCATCCGGTCAGCGCGGGCGGGCGCACCGCGGCCGAGGCCGAACGGCAGATGATCCGGCTGCACGACGCGGCGTCGGTGCTGCGCGCGCACCCCGACTACGCCGCGCCGCAGGCGAAGATGGACGCGATCGCGGGGCTGCTCGGTTCGGGGCGTTTCCCCATGCTCAAGGAGACGTGAACCCGCCGCGTCGGTGATCAGCCCGGTGCTTCCGCGTGGGGTGAACCAGTGCCGGGCGGGGTTCCTCGTAGCTCCGTTGCCAGGCGTGTGATCTGTGCGGGGCCGACCCGGCAGCAGCCGCCGATGATCCGTGCGCCTCGGGCGAACCAGTCCCTGGCTTGTCCTGCGGTGAACCGGGTGGGGCCGGTCCAACGGTGGCGCGCGGCATCCCAGTCCTCACCGCTGTTCGGGTAGGCGACCACGGGCTTGCCGGTTCCGGCGGCGAGTTCGACCGCGGCGGCGACATCGGCGGGCGCGCAGCAGTTCACGCCGATCGCGACGATCGAGTCCGAGCCCGTGGCCACCGCGAAGGCGTCGGCGAGCGGTTGCCCGGCTCTGGTGCGCGCGCCGTCGACGGTGTAGCTCAGCCATGCGGGCACGCCGAGGTCGTTCACCAGGTCGACCAGCGCTTCGGCTTCGTCGACGTCGGGAACGGTCTCCATGGCCAGCAGGTCGGCGCCCGCCTCCGCGAGCACCTCCATGCGCGGTCGGTGCCAGGCCCGCAGTTCAGCTACGGTGCGCCCGTAGCGGCCACGGTATTCCGATCCGTCCGCCAGCGCGGCGCCGTAGGGGCCGATCGAGGCGGCGACCCAGCGGCGCCGATCAGCGGCCTCGGCGTCGCACGCGGCACGGGCCAGCGCCACGCCACGTCGCCACAGCTCCACCGTCTGCGCCCTGGTCAGCCCGCGTGCGGCGAAGCCCTCGAAAGAAGCCTGGTAGGTGGCGGTGGTCGCGATGTCGGCGCCCGCCCGGAAATAAGCTTCGTGCACGGACCGGATCGCGGCGGGATCGTCCACGAGCAGGCGGGCCGACCACAACGCGTCGGAGAGGTCGTGGCCGCGCGCCTCCAGCTCGGTGGCCAGTCCACCGTCCGAGATCAGTGCCCCCGCGGCAGGGTCGAACAGCACGGCTCCACTGTAGGACGCGGATTCACTCGTCGTCGGTGGGCTGGGCGGTCGGGGGTACCCCGGTGTCGAGGAAACGGATGAGCCGCTCGATGCGCGCGGTGTGATCGGCACAGCGCTCCAAGTGGTGTCCCAAGAGTGCGTTGTCGATCGCGACTTCGGTGGATGGCTGGGACGCGGGGTCGCGCAGCGCGGAATGCAGTTGCCGGTGCAGCGTTTCCATCGAGTGGTCCGCAGGCGTCTCCTCCTCCGGCAGCGGATGCCGACCGGCGACCGCTCGCCCGGCCAAAGCCGTACGCTCGGCCGCCAGCTTGCCCATCGCGGCGAGGATGTCCAGGATGGGTTGCTCGGCAGCGTGTCCGGGGTGACTCTGATACACCTTGTCGGCGACCCGGCTGGCGAGCCAGCCGATGCGAGACAGCTCACCGGCGATCTGGATCGCGGTCACCACGTGCCGCAGGTCGCGGGCCACCGGAGCCTGTAGCGCCAGTAACACCACGGTGCGCGCCTCGCATGCGCCGTACATCTTCTGCAACTGCTCGTCGAGCGCGAAGACCTCGTATGTCGCGGTGAGGTCGGCGTCGACGAGCGCGTCGGTGACACGCTCGACGGCGTCGTGGGCCAGCGTGCACATCAGCGTCAGATCATTGGTCAACGCGATGAGCTCGGCAGTGAACTGGGTGCGCACCGCCAAATTCTCACCTATCGACCGGGGCGGGGTCGATTCCTCGCCGGATGTTCTTCGGTAACGACATCGCCTCGACATGCCGTCGCGGACGGGAACGCGAACCACGCGCGATCGCTTCGCCAGGAGGACGACGGGAAAACACAGTTCAAGCGGTGCTTTCGCGGCCGGAACACGCTATGGCGGATCGGATGCACCGGCGCGTGCGTGTCGCGGCACTCACGCACGCATGCCGGCCGGGGCAGCGGAGGAGATGCATTGCCCGACCGGAGATCTATGCCGCGCATCACATTGCGCTGTTGCGGCGCATGGCGACTCGCGTGGTTGCTCACCGCGTGCCCTGTCCAGCTCGGTGCGGCGGCGTGGACGGTCGACACTGCGCGACGCGATGGGCGGGCGTTTGCGTCCCGGTTCCTGTGGCTGCCGCGGTCCGCCGCGTGCGGGGCCGTGCCCGGGTCAAGGCCCGAATCGCGCACGCGGCGAAGCCTGCCGACCGGTGCGCCCGGTGTTACGGTCGCGGCATGCCGAACTTGCGCGATATCCAGCATCGTGTGGTGACGACGTTCCAGCGCCGACTGGGCAATCCGATCCTCAGTACGCTGCCCGGGCAGACTCTGTTGGAGACCACCGGCCGGGTGAGCGGGCAGCCGCGGATCACTCCGATCGGCGGACGGAAGATCGGCCGGGAATTCTGGCTGGTCTCCGAGTTCGGCGAGCGATCCCAGTATGTGCGAAACATCAAGGCGGACAATCGAGTCCGGCTGCGGCTGCACGGCCGCTGGCACGCGGGCACCGCCCACCTGCTGCCCGACGACGACCCGCGTGCCCGGTTGGCGGCCCTGCCGCGCGCCAACAGCGCGGCCGTCCGGTTGGTCGGCACCGACCTGCTCACGCTGCGCATCGATCTGGACGACTGAACCCGCCAGCAGGGTCGGGACATTAGTCGCCTGACCTGGATGCGAGCAATTTGCTGGAACCATGGTGGGCATGATCCGTCTGTTGATCGCCCGTTGGACCGTGCTCGTACCATTGCTCGCCGTTGTCGCGCTCGCGGTCACCTGGGGCCGAAGTCTGCCCGGTGTCGCGGTGACGGTTGTGGTGGTGGCGTTGATCGGGGCGGTGCTCTCGGCGGTTCATCACGCGGAGGTGGTGGCGCGCCGGGTCGGTGAGCCGTTCGGCTCGCTGGTGCTGGCCGTCGCGGTGACCGTGATCGAAGTCGCGCTCATCCTCACGCTGATGACCCAGGGCGGTGACAAGACCGCGACCTTGGCCCGCGACACGGTCTTCGCCGCGGCGATGATCACCTGCAACGGCATCCTCGGTCTCTGCCTGCTGGTGGGGGCGTTGCGCAGGCGCGTGGCGGTGTTCAACGCCGAAGGCACCGGTGCGGCGCTGGCCACCGTCGCGACGCTGGCCACGCTCAGCCTCGTGTTGCCGACCTTCACCACGAGCAAACCCGGCCCGGAGTTCTCGCCCGCGCAGCTGGCCTTCGCCGCGGTGGCCTCGCTCGCGCTGTACGGCTTGTTCGTGATGGTGCAGACCGTGCGTCATCCGGACGACTTCCTGCCGGTGGAGGCGGACGGCGTCGTCGCCGAGGACGACGAGCGTGTCGAGCCACCTACCGTGCGCGACGCCGTCACCAGCCTCGGTCTGCTGCTGGTCGCCCTGGTCTGCGTGGTGGGGCTGGCGAAGGTGGTCTCGCCCGCCGTGGAATCGGCGGTCCAGTCGGCGGGGCTGCCGCAATCGGCGGTCGGCGTGGTGATCGCGTTGCTGGTGCTGCTGCCCGAGACGATCGCCGCGGTGCGAGCCGCGCGCCGCGACCAGGTGCAGATCGGTCTCAATCTGGCGCTGGGTTCGGCCATGGCGAGCATCGGCCTCACCATTCCGGCGATCGCCGTGGCCAGCATCTGGCTGGAGGGCCCCTTGGTGCTCGGCTTGGGGGCGACGCAGATGGTGCTGCTGGCGCTGACCGTCGTGGTCGGTGGGCTGACGATCGTTCCGGGGCGGGCCACGCTGCTGCAGGGCGGCGTCCACCTGGCGGTGTTCGCCGCCTTCGTCGGCCTCGCCGCCAGCCCTTAGCGGACGGCTCAGACGAGCGCCTCGACGCGGGCACCGCCGAATTGGTGCGGTTCTAGCGGTGCGAGCACGGGGACCGCCGGACGGAAGACATCCCGCCTTCGGTGGCCGCGAGCCGTGCGCTCAGTGTGGGTGCTGAGCCGCGTACCTGGCTCGTTCCAGCGCTCGGCGCTGCGCGCGCTGCGGATTCTCCAGATCCGCGGGCAAGCCGTGCTTCGCGAGCCGATGCGCACGGTTCATCGGCATGAAAGCGATCGTGTAGAACAGGGCCAGCAGCAGCGCCAGCAGGACCATCGCGCCGCGTAGCCACAGCTCGCCGGGGAAGAGGAGGAACACCGCGAACAGGGGTGTGAACGGCACCATTCCGCGCAGCACGTGCCGGGTGGCAGCGAACCTGCCGGTCAGGTCGTCGCGCACCCACTCACGCATCGAATCGGGCAGGCGGCGGCCGAAGGCGTAGCCGATCCACTGGATCGGACCTGGCCGTCGTTGCTGTCGGGTCATGACCGGGCTCCTGTGTTCGAGGACGGGGCGTGGGGCTCGGCGAGCATCGACCGGCGGGCCGCCTCGTTCACCCGGGTGAGGACATCGCGCAACTGCTCGAGGTCGGCCAGGGTCACGCCGAGGCGTTGGACGACGGCGGGCGGTATCCGCTCGGCCTTCGCGCGCAGTTCGGCTCCGGCCGGGGTGAGGTTCACCACAAGGTTGCGCTCGTCTCGGCTGTCGCGTTCGCGACTGATCAGCCCGGCGGCTTCGAGGCGTTTGAGCAGCGGGGACAGTGTGGGGGAGTCGAGCTGGATGGCCTCGGCGATCGCTTTCACCGACATCGGCGCCTCGCCCCAGAGCGCCAGCATCACCAGATACTGCGGGTGGGTGAGCCCGAGCGGTTCGAGCAGCGGACGGTAGACGGCCAGCACCGCGCGATTGGCCACGGCCAGCGCGAAGCACACCTGCCGGTCCAGGCGCAGCGGATCCTCGATCTCGGTCTCCATCGGTCCTCCTTGTCTACCGCTAAATTAGCGCATGAATAGTTCGTGTGTTAATCAATGTGGGCGACATCTCGGCGCGAGATACCGGCTTCGGGGCCGCCGCTGGATACCGTGAATCCATGCACCACGACGCGGGTCCGCTACGCATCGAGGAACTCGACGCGGTTCGTGGCTTCGCGCTGTGCGGCATGCTGGTGGTGAACATCTGGCGGATCACCGACATCGCGGCGACGGACGAATCGGGCGTGGTGCTACCGATCCGGCACACGCTGTCGGTGGTGTTCGAGGGACGGTTCTTCCCGATCTTCTCGTTCCTGTTCGGGATCGGCTTCGCACTGCTGCTGGACAGTGCCGAGGAACGGAGCGAGCGCCCGCGACTGGTCCTGATCCGCCGCTTGCTCGCGCTCGGGGTGATCGGCCTGGTCCATCAGCAGTTCCAGCCGGGTGAGGCGCTGCTGCCGTACGCGCTGGCCGGGCTGGCGATCCTGCTGCCCGCCTCGGCGCTGCCGAACTGGGCGGTGCTGCTGGCGGGACTGGTAGGAACATTCGGCGTAGCGCTGGCCCTCGGCGGCGGGCTGGCCCTGGCGCCGGGGTTGTTCCTGCTCGGCCTGGCCACCGCGCGCGCCGGGATCGTGGACACACTCGATGAGCGGGGCTGGCAGATCGCCGCGGTCTTCGCCCTCGCCCTGCCCGCCGCGATAGTGGCGGGCAGGTGGGAATACCGCACACCGTATCTGGAGCTGTGGTCCACTCCCGCCGTGGCTATCGCGGGTCTACTGGGCGCTCTGGCCTATGTCACCGGGCTGCTGCTGTTGCTGCGCATCGAGCCGGGCCAGGTACTGGCGGAGGTGTTGCGGCCGCTGGGTCGCCTGGCTTTGACCAACTACGTCGGCGCCACCGCGCTGATCCTGCTCGCGGCACCGCGTCTCGGCCTGTCCGGCTCCGGCAGCTACGCGGCGGTGCTCGGGTTGGCGGTCGGGATCATCGCGGTGCAAGCGGTGTGCAGTGCCGTGTGGTTGCGGTTGTTCGAGTACGGCCCGCTGGAATGGGTGTGGCGCTGCGTCACCTGGTGGACGGTGGTGCCGATCCGGCGGACGCGCGTGCCGAGCCGTCCGTACTGAGTTCAGCGCGGGGCCGCCGGATCGCCGGTGTTCTCCAGTTCGGCCAGGGTCGCCGAAACCAACGGCCCCGTAGCGAATTGGACGGCGACCTCGACCAGCCAGGCCGACTCGGCGGCCAGTGTGGGTCGACTCGGTTCACGGAACGACTGGTCGTCGCCGGTGGGCGGCAGACCGAGCCGGTGCGCCCGTAGCGCCGCGGCGATGCTGGCGGCCTCGATAGCGGCGGCTCTGTTGCGATCCGGGATCTCCAGTTCGGTCGCCAACCGCTCGGCGATCGCCACCGCTTCGGCGGACAGATGCGGTCGTAACCGCAACAGCCAGTCCCGTATCTCGATCACCCTGCGGTACACCCGATCTCGTGCCGCCGTGCCGCGCCGGTCCGGCAAATGCGCCAGTTCCGGGTCCACCTCGCGCAGGGCCAGCCACAACGGGCGCAGCCGCGGCAGCGCCCGCAGCCGGGCGGTGGTGTGCAGCAGCCACGGCGCCAACGAGGGGCACAGGTAGCCGATCAGCATGACGGTGGCGCCCAGGCTCGCGAACGCGGGCGCGATATCGGTGTTGAGGCGGCGCAGATCGATACCGAACCACGCCGCGCCGATCGCGATCACCTTGCCCACGCTGTAGCCGAGCGCGACGGCGCTGCCGAGCGCGAGCAACCGCAGGCCGCGGCGCAACCAGATTCGATCGACCTCGCCCATCCACCGGCGGCACAACACGATGATGCGGATCAGCGCCGCCGAGTAGACGGTGAGGTAGACGCCGAGGAACGCCACCGCCAGCGGGGCTTTCGCGTAGTGGTCGTCGAAGTCGGTGGGATGACTCTCGTCGTGCACCGGCGCCGTCGTGAACAGCGCCGCCAGCACGACGGGCACGAGCATCGGCAGGACGAGCACGCGCCGTGCCGCGCTCGCGTCCGGTTCCCGCTCCGCCACCATGAACCCGGTCCAGACCACCTGGGCGAGCACCGCGCCCGCGATGGCCCCGTACACCACCAGGGACGCCAGGTTGGGCACGCCGGAGACGTCATCGATCCAGGTATAGGTGCGCGGCACAGCCGCTTCGAACCCGATGCCCGCCGCGAGGATGGCGAACGCGACCGCCCAGCGCGCGGGATTGCCCGGGTTGCGCAGGGCCAGACCGGTTCGCCACAGGAACGCCGCGAAGGCGAAGACGCCCACGCCGCCGTACACCAGCGCGAACCACATGCTCAGCCCTGCCCCGGCCCCAGCGCGTCCAGCAGTCGGCGCGCGGCGACCGGGGCGGAATCGGGCAGGACCCACTCCTCCCGTGCCGTCCACTGCGTGATGTGGTGCGTCATCAGCATATTCGCGATGTTTTCGGCCTCGCGTTCCTGTGGCTGCGCGTAGCTGGTGCGCCCGAGCATGCGCCGCACGACCGCGGGGTCGATGTTCGGCGCGAGCAGCCGCACGGCTTCCGCGCCGCGCACGTCGACGGTGCGGTGCCCGGCGAGCAGATGGCCGAGCTCGTGACAGACGATGTGATCCTGATGCATCTTGGAGGTGTTGCGCTGATAGGCGATGAAATCGATCGCGTCGGTGACCAGCAGGCCGCCGGTCAGGCCGGTGACCGGGAAGCTCTCCGGGCGCAGCCGCAGGGGACGGGCGCGCCGCTCGGCGACGGCCTCGGCCAGCTCGCCGACGGTGAACCGGCCGGGCAGTCCCATGGCGCGCAGCTCCCGGCGCAGCCAGCGACGATCCAGCACCGGCTGGTCACCTCCGTCCTTGCTCCAAGCCGCGATCCGCATCGCTCACCCGTTGTGCTCGTTCTCGATGCGTCGCAGGATGTCCAGCATCGCCAGCACCGATTCAGCGCGGACCGTACCCTGTTGCAGCCCGTCGCGCAGCACCAGTTCGAGTACCTCGTGTTCGGCATTTCCCTTGAGCGCGTTGATCAATGCCAATTCGCTGCCGCGCGCTGCCGCCAGTCGCGGGTCGGTGAACGGATCCAGGCTGTCGAGCCCGAAGTAGCCGCGCAACACCTCCAGCGTCTCGTAGGACGGGTTCACTGCCTGCCCGGTGCGCAGCTTCCAGAGGTAGTTGGCGGACAGGCGCGTTCCGGTGGTGCGGTGGATGTCTTCGGCGAGCGCCCGGTGGGTGATCTCCTGCGGTCGCCCGTCTTTGCCTGCGGGCGGGTGTATTCCGTTGATGAGCGTGTTGAGAGCCCGTGTAAACGGGTGTAAGCCGTCCCCCATATCAGCGTGTCTCCTGTGGTTGACAGGGCCTGTGGCGTAGATCATACTCGTCCCTGCTCCGCCAGCACATGCCGGTGTGGTCGCCCCCGAAGGGGCGTCGGCCACGAGAGGCCCGGCATCCCAGAGCGGTAGCAGGTGGGGCGATCATCGTCGCTCGCCCCATTTCATCGGAGCCGCACCGGTAGTGTCAGTGGTCCGCGATGGCGGAAACCGGAGCGCCAGGCGATCTCTCGTTCGTCCACCGCGAGCGCCGCATCCGGCCATCGCGTGAGGACGTGCTCGAGAGCGGCCGCGGTGACGGTGTGTACCAGCGCGTTCCCCAAGCAGGCGTGCATGCCGTAACCGAGCGCGAGCTGGTCCGCGCGGTCCCTGGCGAGGTCCGGTACCGCTGGGCGCGGGAAGATTTCGGGATCGTGGTTGGCCGATGCCAGGCACAGCAGTACCGTCTGTCCAGCGGCGATCGTCGTGTCGCCGATGACCAGGTCGGTGGTCGCGAAGCGCGGTCCGGCCAGCACCTGCGGGGAGAGATGCCGCAGCAGCTCGTCCACGGCTGATCGCTTGTCGCCCAGGGCGTACCACGTCTGCCGCAGGCCCGGACTGCCGAGCAAGGTGAGCACCGAACCGGCGATCAGATCGGCGAGCACTTCGTACCAGACGAACAGCAGGTAGAACAGCAGCCCGGTCAGCTCAGCACCGGTCGGCGACCCGCAGGCCCGGTGTGCGCCTACCCAGCGCCCCAGCGCGGTGTCGGAGCGCGGTGCGCGCGCGGTGGCGTCCGCGATGATCGCGAGCATGGTGGCCAGGGTGTCGCGGGCGCGCGGTGGTGCGGCCGACGGCAGTAGCGTCGAATGCGCCCAGCCGCGAAGGCGTTCGGCAGTGTGGTCGTCGAGGCCGAGTAGTTCGCCCAGCACGGCGGCGGGAAGCGGCACGGCAAGCCGCTCGACGAGATCGACGGTCTCGCCCGAATCATCCTCGTGCAGCAGCGAATCCACCAAGCGGGGCGCGCGGTCGGTCCACTCGGCCAATCGGCGTGGCGACAACTCGGAGGTCACCAGACCGCGCAGGCGTGCATGGTCGGCCGGCGCGGCACTGA
Organism: Nocardia sp. NPDC004168; assembly: GCF_040610355.1. Lineage (NCBI taxonomy): Bacteria > Bacillati > Actinomycetota > Actinomycetes > Mycobacteriales > Nocardiaceae > Nocardia > Nocardia sp. NPDC004168. The sequence continues at coordinate 48,515 of NZ_JBEXME010000008.1, forward strand.
GCATCGCGTCCAGCGGTGGCGGCACCGAGAAGCCCCGGTAGTCGTCTCCCTGGGCATACCGGACCCGAGTGGAGAGCCGCTCATCCAGCAGCCCGGCCCGTACGTCGCGGTATCGCGTCACCAGCCAGGCCGGTGGCCCATCGGGCGTGCGAACGCGGTGAACGCCCCCTTCGATGCGCAGTCGCTCGAGCGTGGGCCACGGGTTACGGGCGAAGTCGGAGTCGAACACATCCGTCACTCGCCCATCATCCCGCACTGTGTCCTGGGGACGGTGGCTGCCGAGGGCTGCCGGTGCGTGCTGCGCGCCGATCAGGAGGCGGCGGCTCCGGTCTGCCGGATCGCGTCGAGGACTTCACCGTAGGTCAGCGTGGTCGAGTTCACGAGCGCGCGCTCCGAGGCCACGTCGATGTCGACGGAATCGATACCGTTGACGCCGCGCAGTGACGATTCGATCGCGGACGCGGACTCGCGGGTAACGTTGTGCAGAGTAACCGTGTACGTCATGTAATTCGCATTGACCGATCGCGCTCGCTCAAACTTTCCTTTCCGTCCCGTTTGATCGTGGAGACCCCGGGAATAGCCGGGTTGTCAAACGACTCGACGCAACAGGGATTGCCATGATCATCATCATCGGGCTCATCGCCTTGATCGCGGCCGTGATTATCGGAGTGGCCGCGGTAGTGGGCAACACCGGCCCCGCTCAGCAACTGACGAGCGATTTCGCGGTATTCGACTATCACTTCCACGGTTCCACCGGAGCACTGTTCGGTTACGGAGTAACGCTCGGTGCGATCGGGGCGTTCGGACTGGCCCTCGTCCTATCCGGCGCCTGGCGGGTCACCCGCCGCGGCGTGGCCGCGCACAGTCCCGTCGCGAGATGGCGGCGGTGCGGCGCGATCTGGCCGCAGGCACTACCGCGCCGGTGGAACGCACCTCGCAGGAGCCGGCTTGGCGGCGGTGGTTGCGCACAGGCGGTTCGGGTACTGCCCGCACCGATCGCGGCGCCACGGTATCGACCTCGAAACCCGTGACCGCGAAATAATTGAGAAGAAAAGGAATACGACAATGATCATTCTCGGCCTCATCCTCCTGGTCTTGGGTTGGCTGCTCGGAATCGGGCTGCTCACCACGGCGGGCATCATCGTGCTGATCATCGGGCTCGTGCTGCTGGTGGCCGGTTCGGTGGGCCGTCCGGTGGGTGGCCGCCGCTGGTACTACTAGGGTTCCGCATGAAGTTCGAAGATCGCCTCGCGCATCAAGTGCAAGCGACCAGGGGCAGCGTGAAGAAATTCGTCGGCCGTGCGACCGGCAACTCCCGGCTGGAGGCCGAGGGGCGGCGGGAGCAGGCCCGCGGCAATCTGAAACGCGCCGCGGACAAGGTGCGGGACGCGTTCAAGCGCTGACCGCGCACCGCTCGACCGGTGCCGGGCGAAGGCCGATGGCCTCCGCCCGGCATTGTCGTGTTCTCGCGAAGGAAAAGTTCGAATTCTCGCGTGCGCGTCAGACTCCGGCGATTCCGGCGAGTTGTCCGATGCCGTAGGTGACGGCCATCGCCAGCGCGCCGCCGAGCACCACCCGGACCACCGCCCGGCCACGGGCACTTCCCCCCAACCGGGCGCTGACCGACCCGGTGAGCGCGAGCGCGGCGAGCACGGCCGCGAACGTCACCGGAATACGCGCGTCGACCGGCGGCAGCAGGATGGCCAGCAACGGCAGCAGCGCGCCGAGGGTGAAGGCCACCGCCGAGGAGAACGCCGCCAGCCAGGGGTTGGTCAGCTCGGCGGGATTCAGGCCCAGTTCGGCCTCCGCGTGCGCGGTGAAGGCGTCGTGCGCGGTGAGTTCCTCGGCGACCTTGCGCGCCGTTTCGGGCGTCAGCCCTTTTGCCTGGTAGATCCCGGTGAGCTCGATCAGCTCGTAGTCCGGCTCGTCGCGCAGCTCCCTGCGCTCTTTCGCCAGCAGAGCCCGCTCGGAATCGCGCTGAGTGCTGACCGAGACGTATTCGCCCACCGCCATGGAGATCGCGCCAGCCGTCAGACCCGCGATGCCCGCGGTGAACAAGGCCGGTGTATCGGTGGTGGCCGCCGCGACGCCGACGACCAGACCCGCGGTGGACACGATGCCGTCGTTCGCGCCGAGCACACCGGCGCGCAGCCAGTTGAGTTTGGACGCGAAGCCGTTGCCGTGCGGTTCGTGCGGATGTGCGCCGGAGGCGTCGGTCGTGCGATCCATGAAACGCACCCTAATCACCACCGTGTGACGCGGGCGGGAATCGCGACAGCTCGAACGGTTAAGCGCGGGGTTGGTGGGGAACCGCCAACGGATGCGGCGGCATCGTGCGGTGGATGATCTGGAGAATCAGCAGGAACAGCACCGAGAGTCCGGCGGTGGTGAAATCCCCGACCAGAACCGCCAGTACGGCGAACGCGCCGAACACCGGAAACTCCAGCACGGCGCACCAGCGGAGGATCCGCAGCCGCCTGGCGTTGGCGGCCAGCCGTTGCACACCGTCGTCGATGATGGTCAGCGCCGTCTCGTAGCGCACCATGCCGTCGCCGACCTGGACGAACATGTGCACGGCCTGGTCGCGGCTGAGCTCGCCGAGCCAAGCCCGGTCGATCAGCCGCTTGCCCTCCTCGGCGACCTCCTTGATAACCGCGTCCATGCGGCCCCCTTCCCAGTCGTCCGGAGAGTCTAGCGGCCGAATCGCGCCTTCCCAGTGACGATTCAAGCGGGCGGGAAGACGTAGACGCGCTCCGGCACGATCCGCACGATCACCCGCCGCGCCTCCGGTTCCGGTGGCGGCGTCGCGCCGCCCATGTACTTGGCGTACATCGCGGTGAGCAGGGTCTTGTCCGGGTCGTCGGTGAGCTCCACCCGGCCGCGCACCTCCGCGTAGCGGCCGTCGGCGCGGCTGAGCACCAGCAGGCTCACCCGCGGATCGCGCCGCATGTTGCGGGTCTTCAGGCGTCCTTCGATCGTGCTGAACAGCAGGGTGTCGCCGTCGTGGTCGACGAAGATCACCGAGGACTGCGGACGGCCGTCCGCGTTCGCGGTGGCCAGTACGGCGGCGTGCGGGCCGTCGATCAGGGTGCGCACGATGTCGTCGAGTTGCATCGGAAGTCTCCTCGGTCGGTGCGGAATCACGGTGATTCCCGTAATGCTGACTTCCGCCGCGATCGGAAGGAATCGCCCAGAGCGATTCTTTTTCGGATCCCGTCCGGTCCATATCTGCGACGGCTCACGCGTAGTGAACCGGGAAAGGACTCGCGGATGACCTCGACCAGTGCGCTACCGGACACCGAATTCACTCGCAGTACTCAGTCGTATCGCCGGGAACTGCTCGCGCACTGCTATCGCATGCTCGGCTCGATCCACGACGCCGAAGACGTGGTGCAGGAGACCTATTTGCGGGCTTGGCGTTCGTTCGGCGCCTTCGAGGGCCGCTCCTCGGTGCGGACCTGGCTCTACCGGATCGCCACGAACGCGTGCCTGACCGCGCTCGAGCACCACGGTCGGCGCGTGCTGCCGTCCGGTCTCGGCGCTGCGGGCACGGACCCGTCGGCGCGGCCCGTGGCCGCGGCGGGCGTACGGTGGCTCGAGCCGCTGCCGGACACCCTGGTGACGCCGGACTCGGCGGACCCGGCGGGTGTCGCGGTGGCTCGCGACAGCCTGCGCCTGGCGCTGATCGCATGCCTGCAACACCTGAACGGCAGGCAGCGTGCGGTGCTGTTGCTGCGCGACGTGCTCGGTATGCCCGCGGCCGAAGTCGCCGGAGTGCTCGACACCAGCACCGCGGCGGTGAAGAGCACATTGCAGCGCGCGCGAGCCCGGTTGACGGAGGTATCGGCGGCGGCCGAGCAGGCGGTGCCGCCGAGCGAGCCGGGGCAGCGCGCGCTGCTCGAGGAGTATCTGACGGCCTTCCGACGCGCCGACCCGGCCGCCATCGAACGACTGCTGCACCGGGACGCCGTGCTGGAGATGCCGCCGTCGGCCACCTGGTTCTCGGGTAAGCGGACGTGCGTCGCCTACCTGGCCGAGCACGTCCTCGGCGCTCCCGGCGCGTGGTTGCTGTTCCCGGCCGCGGCGAACGGGCAGCTCGCCGCGGTCGCCTATCACCGGCAATCGGATTGCGTCTACCGCGCTTTCGGCGTCGCGGTGCTCACCACGACCACGGACTCGATCATCCGGATCACCGCGTTCGGCGACCCGGATCTGGTCACCGCGTTCGGCTTCGCCCCGGTCCTCGGGTGAACGAAGGTCGCGATACTCGCACGTGCGCGGTACTTCTTGCCGGGAGTCGGATCGGTCGTGGAGCGCTATCGGCCGCGCTGGATCTCCGGCCGGTCGTCTCGAATTCCGATCCAGGCGTAATCCCGCGCCCTGGTGATCGCGACGAGCTTCTGCCGTTCGGCGAGTTCGGCTCGTTCGCGTCCCGCGCCGGTGCGTGAGTCCGCGCCCGCGGGCCAGGTCGGATGGAAGACCGCCGCGAAATCGAGCCCCTTGGCGCGATGCACCGTGCCGACCTTGACCGCCGCCCGCGGTGTTCCGTCGTAGTCCTCCAGGGGCAGTGTCGCGATGCCGACGGCCTCCAGCGCCCCGGCGAGCCGCCCGGCCTCGTGCCGCGTCCGGGTGAGTACTGCGATATCCGACAACGGCTTTCCGCATCCGCGAATACCGTCGACCAGCGCGGCCTCCAGGTACTGATCCGGTCCACGCCAGATCCGCACCACGCCGTCGGGCAGGGTGACGTCGGCATCGCGCAGCGGCACGCCGGGCGCGTCGTCGAAATCGCCGAGCTCGTTCACCGCATCGATGCCCGCGGCGTTCTCCCAGACGCGGCGGCGGTTGCGGTAGTTCACCCGCAGGATCTCGCCGCGGCCGCGCAGATCGATGCCCGCCTCGGCCATGCGCCAGCCTCCGGCGTACACCTGCTGCTGGCCGTCGCCGAGCAGCAGCAGCGGACTCGACCCGTTGCCGCCCGCGATGGCGTGGGCCAGCCGCAGCCCGGCCAGCGTGATGTCCTGCACCTCGTCGACGACGACCGCGTCATAGGGTTCCGGGAGCGGTTCGTTGCGGATCTCGGCCAGCGCGATGGCGATGACGTCGCTGTAGTCGGAGATGCCCCGCTCGCGCATCTCGCTGACGTACGGCACGTACAGCTTGTGCCACACGTCGGCGCGCCGGTCGTCGCCGAGACGAACACCGTTGCGCCCGTATCGGTCCGCGCGCTGGTAGACGTCCAAGTCGTCGATCTCGCGCCCCTTGATCACCCGGTCGATCTCCTCCCGCCAATAGCTCGCGCGCGGCTCGATGTCCTCGAAGTCGGCCCTCGCCCGTTCCCAGACGCGGCTGAACACGCGGTCGGCTCCGTGCGGGTCGAGTTTCGGCGCGGCGATCCGCTGTGCGAGGAAATCCAGGGCCCAGGCGTGCAGACCGGCGAACTGGACGCGGCTCTCGGTTCCCGGGGCGAGCCTGCGGAAGTAGGTCTCCTGGCAGTTCGCGAGCGTCTTCACGAACGTCGTGTACAGCTGACGGCCGGTGGATCGCCGCGCCTGCCTGGCCATTCGGTGCAGCGCCACGACGGTCTTCCCGGTGCCCGCAGGGCCGGTCAGCCGCGCGGGGCCGGTGTAGTTGCGCGCGACCAGGATCTCCTGTTCGGGATCCAGGAAGGTCATCCAGTGCTGGAACGGCCTCTGCAACGCCGTATTCCGCTGCGGCGCGAGCACCTCCGACCGATCGAGCAGAGCGGGATCCGCTGCGCCCTGCGCCGCTTCCTCGAACTCCAGCAAGTCGTATTCGCGGGCCGACTGGTGGGCGACGGTGTTCGCGATGGCCTGTACCCGGGTGGGTCGCAAGTGCCGCTGCCGTGCGCGGATCACCCGATCGAGCTCGCCCGGCCCGGCCACGGCGAACCGGCCGTCCACGCGCACCCCGATTCCGGCGGGTACGAGCAGGACGAGCTGCACGTCATGGGGGACCAGCTTCTCGCGCCCGAACTGCAATCGGCCGAATCGTGCCTCGACGTCGCGGTGGATCTCGTCGAGTTCGGCCGGGACGCCCTCGGCGAAGCGCAACGCGAAAAGTCCTGTCCCGCAGAACAGCAACGCATGGGCGTGCGTGGCGGGCAGGTCCACGGGGTCGCGATGGACGAGCAGGTATCGGCCCGGTTCGGCCAGCGCCTCGGCGAGAAATGTGCGCTGGTGCGATGTCAGGCCGGGAATGCGGGTCAGCGTGTCCGTGACACGCGAAAGCCAGGCGTTCATGGAGTCCCCCTTCCGGTGCACACCTACCCCGTCTTCGACGGTAAAGACACCGCGTCGAGGAGGGAATGCGCCGAGGGCTTTCCGGGACAACCGTTATCGAAACGGGCGGATCGGACACCGGACCGTTGTCGGCCTGTCACCCGAAAATGTTGTGCTGCTGTGTTCTTCCATCGGATTCCACGCGGCGCAGGGTGGTCGGCGTTGTGCCCCACCATCTTCGGGCACATCGGGTGAAGGTCGCTTGTTCCGACAGCCCGATCAGCGAGGCGACCTGACTCATCGGCATATCCGTCGTGGTCAGATAACGCCGGGCCGCGTCCCGGCGGACCTCGTCCAGGATCGCGGCGAACGAGGTGTGTTCGGCGGCGAGGCGTCGTTGCAAGGTGCGCGGGTGCACCGTGAGCAGCCGTGCCACCGCGCCTATCTCGGGCGCGGATGTACCCAGGAGCTGCTGGACGGCGGCGCGCACCTGCGGGGCGAGCGCCGCCGCCGCGTCACCGGACTGCTCCGCGAGGAAGGCCATCGCCAGCCGGTGCAGATTCTCGTCACCGCCGGTGAGCGGCCTGCCCGCCAGGCTGCGCGGCATACGTAGCGCCGCGAAGGGCCGCTCGACCCGCACCGGGGCGCTGAAGAATTCTTCGTAACCGGCGAGCGCGGCCTCGGGCCGATAGGGCAACTCGACCGAGCGCAACCCGTATCGGTCGCCCACCAAGCGCTGAATGGTGCGATGCACGAACGCCAAGCCCAGGTCGGTGCCCTGGACGGGGGTGGGAAGTCCCGGCCGCACGCTGTAGCGCAGCGCGATCACGCCGCGATCCCCGTAGGGGTCCGGTTCCAGCGTCAGGCTCAGCGACCGCGCGTGCAGGAACAGGTACCGCGCCGTGCACTCGAGCACGTCGGCCAGCGACGGCGAATTCCGGATGGCCAGCGCCAGCGGGCCGAGCATGTCCAGATCCTGCCGCTGGGAGATCCGCAGACCCAGGTCGGGGCAGCGCAGCTGGTGCGCGGCCAGTTCCAGGACGGCCGCGACGCGCTCGTCCGGCACGAGCAGATCGTCGGCGTCCAAGGCGGCCACCGGCAGCCCGCACGCCGTGGCCAGCGCCTCCGCGTCGCCACCGAGTTCGGCCACGGTCGCGCGGAAACCGCGCAGCCCTGCGGATCGAATCACCGACATGTCGTCGAGGATCAAATAGTTGTCGCGCAAAGTCAAGATAGCGACCCCGTGAGGCTCGCACACTGGACACATGACGCAGACCGACACAGCACCGGAACACCTCGATGTCGTGATCGTCGGCGCGGGACTATCCGGTATCGGCGCTGCCTACCGCTTGCAGACCGAGTGCCGTGGCAAGACCTACACCATCCTCGAGGCCCGCGACACGCTGGGCGGCACCTGGGACCTGTTCCGCTACCCGGGCATCCGCTCGGACTCCGACATGTTCACCCTCGGCTACCCGTTCAAGCCGTGGCGGGACGCCAAGTCGATCGCGGACGGTCCGTCGATCCTGCGCTACATCACCGAGACCGCGACCGAGAACGGCATCGACCGGCACATCCGCTTCCGCACCAAGGTCCTCGCGGCCGATTGGGACAGCGGCGCCGCGCGCTGGACGCTGACGCTCGAGCAGCGCGACGCGACCGGCTCCACCGAGACGCGCACGCTGACCTGCGGCTTCCTCTACGCCTGCGCCGGGTACTACAACTACGACCAGCCGCACGCACCGGAATTCCCCGGCATCGCGTCGTTCGCCGGCGAGGTGGTGCACCCGCAGTTCTGGCCCGAGGACTTCGACTATCGCGGCAAGCGCGTCGTCGTGATCGGCAGCGGCGCGACCGCGGTCACCCTGGTCCCGGCGATGGCGGAGCAGGCGGAGCTGGTGACGATGCTGCAACGCTCGCCGACCTGGATCAGCGCCGTCCCGGGGCGGGACAAAGTGGCCGACAAGATCCGCGAGCTGCTACCGCCGCGGCCCGCGCATCGGCTGATCCGAACCAAGAACATCCTGTTCGGCATCGGCTTCTACCAGTACTGCCGTCGCAGGCCGGAGGCGGCGCGCAAGCTGCTCACCGGCCTCACCACGCGCATCCTGAAGGACGAACAGGCCGTCGCCGAGCACTTCACGCCCAGCTACAACCCCTGGGACCAGCGTCTGTGCGCGGTCCCGGACGCGGACTTCTTCAAAGCCATGAAGAAGGGCAAGGCCGAGGTCGTCACCGATCACATCGACAGCTTCGTGCCGGAGGGCATCCGGCTGAAGTCCGGCCGGGTGCTGGAGGCGGACGTCGTGATCACCGCGACCGGGCTGCGACTGCTCGCCTTCGGCGGCATCGCGCCCAGTGTCGACGGCGTGCGGGTCGACTTGTCCGAGCAGTTCGTCTGGCAGGGAGCCATGCTCACCGGCGTCCCCAACTTCGCCGTGTGCATCGGGTACACCAACGCGTCGTGGACGTTGCGCGCCGACCTCACCTCTCGGCTGGTCTGCAAGGTGCTCAACCACATGGACCGCAAGGGTTACGCCTCCGTGGTGCCAGAGCCACGGGGCACGCTCGAGGAGCACCCGCTGCTGGATCTGGCCTCCGGTTACGTCCAGCGCTCCATCGGCGACTTTCCCCGGCAAGGCGGCCGTCATCCGTGGAAGGTGCGCCAGAACTACCTGCTCGACTCGGCGACCACGCTGCGCACCGACTTGGACAAGACGCTCACCGCGACGCCGAAATCGGCCGTCCGGCGGCCGGTGCCTGTCGCCTGACCCGTCACGGAGGAGTGGGGTCAGCGCGCCCGGAGTACGACGATGCCCGGTGTCGACCGCACGTACTCGGCGAAGGGCGAGTCCACCACCTTGTCGTTGCCCGCGAGCGAGGACGCGTTGCGGAAGACCGGACCGGCGTCGGTCATGACGAAGATGCCGACGTGGGTGACGTCCAGGCCCGGTTGGTCGGCATAGGCGCCGATGTAGTCGCCGGTGCGCAGCCCGCTCACGACGTCCTGGCCGACGGCGGCGCTGGGAATGTAGGTGATCGCGCGATCGACCACGGGCAGCCCCGGAAGATAGGTGCCGCCGTCGGCTTTCGCGTTGAGGTGTTCGGTGACGGTCACCGCAGCGGTGCTCAACGTCGCCGTGATGTCGGTGGCCGCGACGTCGGGGACGTTCGACCAGTCGGTGAAGAAGTGCTTGCGCTGCTGGAAGTCCACGCGGCCGCCCGCGTAGCGCGTGCGGATCAGGTTCGTCGTGAACCGCTCGCGGTCGGTGGAGCGGGTGAGCGCCTCGACGTAATCGAGGAAGGTGAAGCAGTCCACCCGGCGCAAGTCGATGACCAGCTGTTCGGGCTGGGTCGCCGATCCGACGAGCATGTTCGCGCCGTAGGGCGTGCCGAGGAACCGGCGCGACAGCAGCTCGATCAGTTCCGCCTTGCTCGCCGCCGCGGGCGCCTGAGCGCGCAGCGACAGCAATTCGTCGAGCTTTCTCGCGGTGACGTCGTCGAGGCGCACGGCCTCCGGAGCGCCGAGCGCCACGGTCGGTGTGGACACCGCGGCGCAGACAAGGGCCACGAGGACGAGCAGTACACGAGCGATGGTGCGCAAGACGCCTCCAGCGGAGTGGGCCGGCCGATCCGTACACGACAGCGACACCAACGGTAGGTGATGAGGGTCGGCAAGACCTAGCGCTGTCCAAACACCCCTTCTGGTGGACTGAACGTCGGGTCACGAGGTGGTGGCCCCACGTCCCCACCGAAAGGGTTATCCGACATGACGAGAATCGTTCGAGCCACCTTCGCTCTGGGCGGTCTGCTCGCCGCGGGCGCGCTGCTGGTTCCGGCGACCGCCTCCGCGCAGCCGCAGCCGGGCGGACTGCTGGAGACGACGTGCAACTTCGCCCAGATCGATGCCGCCGTCCATGCCCAGTTCCCCGACGCCGCCGCCCGGCTCGACGCGCACCCGGACCGGAAGGCGAAACTCCAGGAACTCCTGAGTCTCCCGGTCGAGCAGCGCAAGCAGCGCGCCAAGGAATTCCTGGACAAGCACCCGGAGGCCAAGGCCAGGTTCGAGGAACGCCGCAACTCGCCGGAGGCGCAGCAGCACCGCGAGAAGCTGCGCGTCATCGCCGACACCTGCCACAACTACTGAGCACGCTGCGGGCGAGGTGTCGGACTCGCCCGCACCTCGCTACGCCCGCGCGCGGGGGAGGTCGACGGTGACCGCCAGACCGCCCTCCGGGCGGGCCGTCGCGTGAACGACGCCGCCGTGGGCCTGTGCGACCGAGCGCACGATCGACAAGCCGAGCCCGGCGCCGCGGGTATCGGAATCGGCCGAGCGTTCGGCGGTGGCGAGTCTGCGGAACGGTTCGAAGAGACTGTCGACTTCGAACGCGGGCACCGGGGGACCGCTGTTCGCCACGGTGAGCACCGCGCGCTGGCCTGCCGTCCTGGTCCGGATGCTCACCCAGCCGTTCTCGGGCAGGTTGTAGCGCACGGCGTTGTCGAGCAGATTGTGGACGAGGCGTTCCAGCAAGAGCGGATCTCCCTGCACGGGCGCGGTTTCGAGATCGGCGGTGATCTCGGCCCCTGGCCGTTCGGCTCTGGTCCCGACCGCGTCGGCGGCGAGGTCGGCGAGGTCGGCGCTGCGGTGTTCGGTCAGCCGCTGTTCGCTGGTGGCCAGCACCAGGAGGCCGTCGATGAGCCGTTCGTGACGGCGGTTGACCTCGAGGAGCGTGGCGCCGAGCCTGCGGGTGGACTCGGGAACCTCGGGGTCTTCCAACGCCACCTCGATCAGGGTCCGGTTGATGGTCAGCGGTGTGCGCAGTTCGTGGGAGGCGTTCGCCACGAATCGGCGCTGTCCGTCGAAGGCCCGGTCCAGGCGCTCCAGCATCGCGTCGAAGGTGTCGGCCAGATCCTTGATCTCGTCCTGCGGACCGTCGAGGGCGATGCGCTCGTGCAGGCTGGTGTCGGCCACGCGCCGCGCGGTCGCGGTGATCCGCTGCAAGGGATGCAGGGCACGTCCGGCCAGCAACCAGCCGAATCCACCCGCGGCGATCCCCACCGCGCCCAAAGAAACCAGCGACCACACCAGCATGGCGCGCAAAGTATCCCGCCGATTCCGCTGGGCTTGCTCGCCGAGCGCCTTGAACAGTTCCGCGGACACCGGAGCACGGTTGCGCTCCGCCCGCTCGAGGAGATACTCCCGCACCACTTGCTGCGCACCGCCGCCGGGCCGTCGCTCCAGCGACTGATTCAGGTAGAAGTACATCAACGCGATCAGTACCGCGCCGGCCAGGAAGAACGCCGTCGCGTACAGCAGCGTGAGCCGCAGCCGGATCGTGCGCCCGTTCATCGGATCCGGTATCCAACGCCGGGCTCGGTCTCGATCAGCCGCGGGTCGCCCAGCTTCCGCCGCACGTTCATGATCGTGTACCGCACCACGCCGGTGAACGGGTCGATGTGCTCGTCCCATGCCTTCTCCAGCAGCTGCTCGGCCGAGACGACGCCGCCGTCCGCGCGCAGCAGTTCGGCCAGCACCGCGAACTCCTTGCGCGACAGGGTGACCGGTTCACCGTTCCTGGTGACGGCGAACCGGTGCTGGTCGAGCCGGATACCGGACCGCTCCAGCACCGGGGGAGCGGCGCTGCGTGCCCGCCGCCCGAGCGCCTGGATCCGGGCGACCAGCTCGGCGAAGGCGAACGGCTTGGTCAGATAGTCGTCGGCGCCAAGCCCCAGACCGGCTACCCGCTCCGCCACCGCGCTCGCGGCCGTCAGCATCAGGATCCGGGCCGAGCCGCCGGACTCGATCAGCGTGCCGCACACCTCGTCGCCGGAGACGCCGGGCAGATCCCGGTCGAGTACCACCACGTCATAGTCGTGCACGCCGGTACGTTCCAGCGCCGCGGTGCCGTCGTACACCACGTCGACCGCCATGGCATGCCTGCGCAACCCGTCGGCGATCGCGTCGGCCAGCAATCTCTCGTCCTCGACAACAAGCACCCGCACCCCGCCATCGTGCCCTCTACCGCTGTTGGGTGAACGTTAGTCCGGCCCCGGCGGGCAGATCTGGGTAGGCTCGCGGACGAACCGGCGCACCCGACTCCCAGGAGAGACAAGCCATGGCAGGCGACTGGAACACCCAGATCATCGAGGAATTCCGCGCCAACCAAGGCAAGGTCGGCGGCCCCTTCGCCGGTCGCGAATTGCTGTTGCTGACCAGCACCGGCGCGAAGTCGGGTCGCCCGCGCACCAATCCGCTCGCGTTCGTTCGCGACGGCGACGACATCGTGGTGATCGCCTCCAAAGCGGGCGCTCCGACCAATCCCGACTGGTTCCACAACGTCCGGGCGAACCCGGAGGTCACGCTCGAGATCGGCACCGAGACCCTGGCGGCGACCGCGACTCCGGTCACCGAAGGCGCGGAGCGCGACCGTCTCTACGCCGCCATGGTCGAGGTGATGCCCGGCTTCGCCGAATACCAGGAGAAGACCGACCGGGTGATTCCCGTCGTCAAGCTGACGCCGCACTGAGCGGAGCTGGGGCGGCGCCGTTCCCGGTCGTGGCCGAACGGAAGCGTCAGCCTGCCGTGATTCCGGTGATCAGCGTTTGATCCGTGCCCGTACGGGTCGTGATGAACTGCGTGAAGGTGTTCGCCTCCTCGCCGGGGAACTGCTGCGTCAAGCGGACTTCCCACCGTGCCTGGCCGTCGGGTCCGTCCCCGGCCCGGGAAATCTGCACGCAGTATCGGGTGCCCGCAGGCACCTGGTTGATGCCGCGCTGGATCTGATCGGCGGGCGATACCGCCGCGTCGGGGGCGACCACCGCGCGAGCCCGGTACCCGGATCGTTCGGCGTAGTAGGCGTACTCGAAGGCGAAGATGGCGTCGGGGCCGTTGCCGGTGCCGCCCGGATCGGTGCCGGAGACGACGTCGGCGGTGCGTTTCTGCTCGCATCCCGGCGTGGCGATGGCCCACGGCGGCCTGACCCGTGAGGTGGACGTCGAGGTGGTCGGCGCGGGTCCGGCCGCGCGCGGCGGTGATGTCGCCGCCGCTGTGCGCGAATTCGCCTCGGAGCCATAGATCATGGCCAGGCCGATCGAGACGGTGGCGATCACGATGGCGAGCACGATCAAGACCGTCAGCGAGCGGTTGCCGCGTTGCTGTTCGGTGCGCCGCGGGTGGCGCACCGGGGTGCCGGGATGGATGCCGGATCGGTTGACGATGGCGGGCGCCGTGACGTGGCCGTCCTCGGGCTCGGCCCGCACCGGCTCGGTGGGTGCGCCGCGCTGCTGCGGGGCAACGGGTTGCGGCGGTCGCACCGCGGCGGGCGCGGGTTCGAGCCATTGCTCCCACTCGCCGAGGCGCAGCCGGGTGTCTTGCCGCTCCGGCGGGCGCGGTGGCTCCGGCGCCTCGTACTGCGGCTCACGACGACGAACCTGCTTGCGCCGGCCGGGTGAACGACGTCGTTTGGACGGCTTGCCTGCCGGAATGCGCAGCATCGGCAGACCCGTGTCGAACGGATTGGCCTGGCTCGCGCCCTGACTGGGATGCTCCCGGTCAGGGGGCGTCATCGTCGAATTCGCCCAGCACCGGTACGACCGCTGTCACGGCGGACGGTATGGTCACGCCGAGTTGTCCGTCGCGCGGCTTGTGCTCCTGGTCTTCGCCGCCCGGCGGCGGAGCGGGCGGTACCACCATGCCGCCGGTCGGGCCGGGATGAGCGGGATGGTCCGGGCTGCTCGCGGGCGCGGGTGGCGCGGAGTCGACGGCGGGCGGCGCGACCGCGGGCGCGGGCCTGCTCTCCGGTTTCGGCGCATCCGCTCGCGCGGCGGGCGACGAATTGCCGGGCGGGATCAGCGAACCCGGGCCGCTGGTCGACGACTTGTGCTCCGGCGATCCACCGAAGTCGAACAACTTCGAGGAATTCTTCGAGTCGTCGCCGGTCGTGCCGGAGTTGGTGGTGGAGCCCGGGTTGATCAGCTCCGGGATCGCCTTGTCCGCGGCCGCGGCGACGGTGTCGATGCCATGGATGCCGACTTCGGCGATCTTGTCGATGATGTGCGTGCCGATGTCGACGCCCGCGTTGATGGCCGTGGTGCCGAGGTCCACCCCCGCGGAGATGAGCTGCTGCTGCAATTGCAGTTGCGCGACCATGGCCGGGTCCATGGGCTGTGTGGTGGCGGGTGTCGTGGTGCCGGGCACGACTTGCCCGGTGCTACCGGGATAGACAGCTTGCCCCTGGCTGACGCCGGACGGCGTGGTGACCGTGAGCGGTCCCATCTCGTCGAGTTTCCTGGTGTGGTCATCCATTTCGGTGCGCGCGGCCGTCACGGTGGTGAGCGCGTCGCGCAGCGCCTGGGTGGCGCGGGTGATGACGGCGTCGGTCTCCGGTGCGGAGGTCGCGTTGTCCAGGATCTCCCGCGCGTCGCGCCGGAAGTCGGCGATGATCTGGTCGACGCGCCGCGCCGCGCGCCCGGAGGTGGCGTGCGCGTCGGCGAGAACGGACAGGTAGGCCGGACCTCGGTCGGAGATGTCGCCGATCTGGGTCTGCGTGGTGCGCATCGCGGGCACCGCGCTGTCGGCGGCCTGGGAGGCCCAGGTCGATTCCAGGGCGTGCAGCCCTTCGCGGTGCGGGCCTTCGGTGTCGGCCGCCTGGGCGGATGCGGCCGAGAGCGCCCCGGTCGCGGCCGCGCTCGGCACGCCGACACCGGTGCCGAGTGCGGAGCGCAGCGTCAGCAGTGGCTTGACCAGCGCGGCGACGATCGGCGGATCGACGCCAGGTTCGGTGCTCACCGGCCTGGTGGTCTCGGCGGCGGGCTGGGTGGTGTGGGTGCGTTTGCGCAGTCCCATCAGGCTTCTCATGCCGGTGCCTCTCCGGACCGCGTGATCGCGCTCGCCGTCGCGGCGTCGACATCCTGCGCGTTCTCGCTGTAACCGCGCAGCACTCGGCCGTATGCGCTGACCAGCTGTCCGGCCGTCGACAACGCTTCGGCGTGTTCGGACACGGCCGCGGAGAAGCGCGCCGCGAATTCCGCGCCGACGACGCCGAGATCGGCGGCCAGTCGTTCCGGATCCACCGCGCCGGAGGCGACCGTGGCCGCCGACGCCAATTGTTCGGACACCGCGTCCGCGATCGCGGTGTAGGCGGCCACCGCCGCCGGGTCGAGCCTGAGCGTATCCACTGTTCCCCTCCCGGATCCCAGTCTGTCGCTACCGCGCCATGATTCACCGCCAAGGGTACTGTGCCGAAGCCCCGCCATGCGCCTGTTCCTCGGTGGTCGGTTTCGCGCGTAGGCCACGCTTTCGCGTGTCCGACCGTCCGCGCGGCGTGGGCGGCATCTCGAAGCATCCGCGGGCGCGTCCTGGCGCGACGGCCGACCTCCCTGTTCACGAGCCCTCCTGTGTCCCTTGCCGATCCGGCCGGAGTGGCGTCCACCCGAGCGAACGCGTGCGTGTCGAGATTGTTATTCGGAACAACAAATTAGCTGTTGTGCGCTGCGTCACAGTCCAATATGTTGCTGTGAACAACATTTGTTCCACTCCGACCGGCCGGGGCATCGTCCCGGCCGGTGATGAAAGGCCCACTTATGCGTAAGGGCATCCTCAGCGCCGCCGCGCTGTCGTTCGCGCTCCTGGCCGCCACGCTCACCGCGTGCGGCGACTCCGGGGACTCCGGCGGCAAAACCCAGATCGGCGTGATCCTTCCGGACAGCAAGACCTCCGCCCGCTGGGAGACGGCGGACCGCAAGTACCTGCAACAGGCGTTCGAAGCCGCTGGCGTCAAGGCCGATATCCAGAACGCCCAGGGCGACAAGAACGCCTTCCAGACCATCGCCGACCAGATGATCACCAACGGCGTCTCGGTCCTGGTGATGACCAACCTGGACAGCGGCACCGGCAAAGCGGTGATCCAGAAGGCGAAGTCGCAGGGCGTCACCGTGATCGACTACGACCGGCTCACCTTGGGCGGCGGCGCGCAGTATTACGTCTCCTTCGACAATGTGAAGGTCGGCAGCTTGCTCGGTGCGGGAGTCGCGCAGTGCCTGACCGATCGCAACGCGGTGCGCCCGGTGGTCGCGTACCTGAACGGCGGACCGACCGACAACAACGCCGCCCTGCTGAAGACCGGCTACGACGGTGTGTTGAAGCCACGATTCGACGCGGGCCAGTACGTCAAGGGCCCCGATCAGGCTGTCCCGGAGTGGGACAACACGACAGCGGGCACCATCTTCGAGCAGATGCTCACCGGCAGGCCGGATATCGGAGGCGTCGTCGCGGCCAACGACGGATTGGCCAACGCCGCGATCGCGGTGCTGAAGAAGCAGAAGCTCAACGGTCAGGTGCCGGTCAGCGGGCAGGACGCCACGGTGCAGGGACTGCAGAACGTGCTGGCGGGCGACCAGTGTATGACCGTCTACAAGGCGATCCAGAAAGAGGCCGAAGCGACCGCGAAACTGGCGGTGGGCCTGGTGAAGGGGGAACCCGGCACGACCAACGGCACCGTGCGCGATCCGGAGTCGAACGCCGACGTGCCGTCGGTGCTGCTGGAACCGAAGGCCATCTACCCGCGCAACGTCAAGGACGTGGTGGCCGACGGTTATGTCACCAAGACCGAGTTGTGCACCGGCGAGTTCGCGAAACTCTGCGCGGACAACGGGATCTGATATCGCACGCCCCTTCCGCGGTTCGATGAGGGGATTGCGGAAGGGGCTCCATTCTTCGGAGGAGCCACCCCATGTCCGAACTGCCGGTCATCGAATTACGCGGATTAGAGAAAAGTTTCGGTCCGGTCCACGTCCTGCACGAGGTCACCTTCAGCGCCTTCCCCGGCGAAGTGACCGCACTTGTCGGCGACAACGGCGCGGGCAAGTCCACGCTGGTCAAATGCATCGGCGGTACCCATCCGATCGATGCGGGCGAGTTCCTCTTCGAGGGCGCGCCGGTGCAGGTGCACAGCCCGCGCGACGCGGCGGCGCTGGGCATCGAGATCGTCTACCAGGACCTCGCGCTCTGCGACAACCTCGACATCGTCCAGAACATGTTCCTCGGCCGGGAGCGCAAGCGCGGTCTCGTGCTCGACGAGTACGCGATGGAGGAACTGGCCGAGAAGACGTTGGCGAGCCTGTCGGTGCGCACCGTCAAGTCGGTCCGGCAGCAGGTCGCCAGCCTGTCCGGCGGCCAGCGCCAGACGGTGGCCATCGCGAAAGCCGTGCTGTGGAACAGCAAAGTGGTGATCCTGGACGAGCCGACGGCCGCGCTGGGCGTCGCGCAGACCCAGCAGGTGCTCGAACTGGTCCGCAAGCTCGCCGACCAGGGCCTGGCGGTGGTGCTGATCTCGCACAACATGAACGACGTCTTCGCGGTGTCCGACCGGATCGCCGCGCTCTATCTCGGCCGGATGGCCGCCCAGGTACGAACCTCCGACGTGACGCACGCGCAGGTCGTCGAATTGATCACGGCAGGCCGTAGCGGCGCGCTCGGCCTCGAGGCGAGCGGAGCGACCCGATGACCGCGGTGACCACCGAGCGGCGACCGGTGGGGGCGCCGGTGACCGACCTGATGAGCGACTACGTCGGCCGCGTGCGCGGCGGCGACATGGGGGCGTTGCCCTCGGTGATCGCGCTCGTCGTCCTGTCGGCCGTCTTCTGGGCGGCGCGCCCGGTCTTCATGTCCGAGGCCAATTTCGCCAATCTGTTCACCCAGGGCGCGGCGATCGCGGTGATCGCGATGGGGTTGATCTTCGTGCTGCTGCTGGGGGAGATCGACCTGTCGGCCGGGTTCACCAGCGGGGTCTGCGCCGCCGTGCTCGCGGTGCTGCTCACCGACGAAGGGTGGCCGTGGTATTCGGCGGTGCTGGTCTCGTTGCTCACCGGGATGGTGATCGGACTGGTGATCGGCACGGTCGTGGTGAAGATCGGGATCCCGTCGTTCGTGGTGACGCTGGCGGCATTCCTCGCGTTGCAAGGTGTGGCGCTGAAGATCATGGACAACGGCCGCAACATCTCCATCCGCGACGAGACGATCGTCGCCATCGCGAACAAGAACGTGCCGCCCTTGCTCGGCTGGGCGCTGTACGCGGCACTGGTCACGGGTTTCGCCCTCGTGCAATACCGGAAGTGGCGGGCGCGCACGAAACTCGGGCTCACCGGCACGACGGCGCGGGTGGTCGTGGTGCGAGTCGTGCTGCTGGCGCTCGTGGCCGGCGCGGCGGTGCTGGTGCTCAACGGCGAGCGCAGTCGCAATCCCGCGGTGCACTCGCTGACGGGGATGCCCATCGTGGTGCCGATGATCGCCGCGCTGTTGCTGCTGTGGACGTTCGTGCTGGACCGCACCGCGTTCGGGCGGCACGTCTACGCCGTCGGCGGCAACGCGGAGGCCGCCCGGCGCGCGGGCATCGCGGTGGATCGAGTGAAGATCACCGCCTTCGTGCTGTGTTCGACGATGGCGGCGGTGGGCGGACTGATCGCGGCCTCGCGCGCCAACTCCGTCGACCCGAACACCGGCGGCAGCGACGTGCTGCTCACCGCGGTCGGCGCGGCGGTGATCGGCGGCACCAGCCTCTTCGGCGGCCGCGGGCGGATGCTGGACGCGGTGCTCGGCGCCGCGGTGGTCGCCGTGATCAACAACGGCATGGGGCTGATGGGCTACAGCGCGGGCACGAAATTCGTTGTGACAGGATTTGTGCTGCTCTTGGCGGCCGGAGTGGACGCCCTCTCCCGTAAGCGTGCGCTCCCGCGGCGATGAATCCCAGCCCTGTGACGAAAGCCCGGTGAATGCGAGCAGCACCTTCGCCCGATGAGATCCGCACGCGCAACCTCGCCGCGCTGCTGCGGCACGTCCACCGTGACGGGGCGGTGTCGCGTGCCGCGCTCGCCGAGCGAATGGGATTGAATCGCAGCACGATTCTCGCGCTCACCACGGATCTGGCGGCGGCAGGCCTGGTCAGCGAGGAATTGCCGGGCCAGACCGGACGGGCGGGCAGGCCGTCGCTGGTGGTGCGTCCGCAGGCCGAGCGGGTCTACGTCGTCGCGCTGGACGTCGGCGCGGACCGGCTCGCCGCCGCACGCGTCGGGCTGGGCGGATCGGTGCTCGAGCGCACCGCGACCGCCCGTCCCGGCGGCGCGTTCGACCCGGACGACGTGATCGCCGCGCTCGCGGCGATGGCGCGGGAGATGATCGCGGCGGCCGCGCCGGACGCTCGGTGCGTCGGCGTCGGAGTCGCGTTCTGCGGCATGGTCCGCGAGGCGGACGGCGTCGTGCGGTACGGGCCGAATCTCGGCTGGGTGGACGTCGCGTTCGGCGCCGAGCTGACGCGAGAACTCGCACTCGGCCTCCGCGTCGCGGTCGGCAACAACGCCAACCTCGGCGCGCTGGCCGAACGCGAACGCGGTGTGGGCGAGGGCTTGGCGAACCTGATCTACCTGCACGGTGATGTCGGCATCGGCGGCGGCATCATCGTGAACGGCGAATTGCTCGGCGGGGAAGGCGGTTACGGCGGGGAAGTCGGGCACATGATCGTGAATCCCGGTGGGCGGCCGTGCGCCTGCGGTTCCCGCGGCTGCCTCGAGGCCGAAGCGGGTGAACTCGGGTTGATCGCGGCGGCGGGACGGACCGATCCGGCGGGACAGGCGGCGGTCGACGCGATCGTCGAGTCCGCCGCCCGTGGCGACGCGGTGGCCCGCGACGCGCTGCACCAGGTCGGTGAATGGCTCGGCTACGGCGTCGCCAATCTGGTGAACATCTTCAATCCGTCGATGGTGGTGTTCGGTGGCGTGCTGCGGGAGATCTATCTGGCCTCGGCGGCCCAGGTGCGCAGCCGCGTCGCGGTGAACGGCCTGCAAGCCGTCCGCGAGCGGGTCAGGTTGCGCACCAGCGCGCTGGCGGGCGACGCGACCTTGATCGGAGCCGCGGAACTGGCCTTCACCGACGTGCTCACCGATCCGTTGCAGACCTTGTCCCGCAAGCAGGCCGCGCGCGCTTGACGGGTTCAGGCGGCGCCCGCCGCGCTGAACTCCGACAGGTGGGCGGTGAGCAGTCGTACCCGCACCCGCTGTTCCTCGGTGGTTTCCTCGGGGTGGTGGATCTCTATGCTCAGCCGGTCGTCGAAGGTGCTGATGATGATGGTGCCGCTCGGTTGCTGGAGCCGGTGCCCGGTCTTGTCGGGCTTGCCGAGCATGATCGAGCGGAAGTCGGTGATCCGCAACTCGTCCGGCACCCTAGGCCTGCGCACTCGTCCCCAATTGGTGGCCAGCACGATTCCCGGTGCGCGCGGCGGGGGACCGGCGGCGATCTCGGGTATGTGCAGTGGGGTCTGCTGCACGATGCCGGTGTCCAGGCCGGCGCGCAGCGTGTCGCTGATGCCGCGGGCCAGTTCGACCAGTGTCGTGCCGGTCCGCGGCGCGGGGATGAAATTCGCGAAGCCGAGCACGTTGGTGCCTTCGGTCATCCCGATCGGCGGGGACACCCGGGTACGCAGGTCGACCGAGTAGGTGTAGGCCAGCTCGGTCAGCGGCAATCCGCGCAGCTCGGCCTCGGTGAGCAGGATCGCGGCCGAGGCGAGGCCGTTGATCGTGGTGTGCTCCCGGTGCCCGAGTTCGATCAGCGCGGTGGTCTGCTGTCGGGTCAGTCTGCAGCGCGCGGTGCGCGGGACGAGGTAATCGGGATCGTCCGGGCCGGAGTAGCTCCGAGCGACGCCCACCGGGCGGTGCGGCATGACCGGTGTGTCGATCTTCCGCACGCCGCGCTCGCGCAGCAGGTCCTCCACCGACCGCGGGAAGCTGTGCGGCGGCAGTTCGGCGGATCGCCTCTCGGTGCGGTCGGTGTAGCACGACCACAGCTCGCCGAACACGGCCAGCGAATGATAGGCATCCGCGACGCTGTGGTGGGTCACCAACGTGATTCCGGCGGTATCGCCGTCCCGCACCACGCACAGCGAGGAGAGCGCTCTGCGCTGGTCCAGCCTGGCTCCGGTGAGCAACCGCTCGGGATCGCCCGCGGCGACCGTCAGCTCCGGTGTGGCGCCGTGGGATTCGAGCAGCAGGTGGCCGCCGCGGCCGTCCGGCTCGAGGTGGGCGCCGAGGATGGGGCGGGAGCGAACCACGGCTTCGAACGCCGCCGACAGCGCGGCGAGATCCAACCGACCCGCGACCCGAATCGAGTAGCCGACGAGTACTTCGCTGTTGGCGAAGATCGCCTCGCTCGGCGCCAGCGGGCGGATGACGGTTGCTGCGGTCATGTCGCTTCCTTCACCTGAGCCTGTCCAGAGGCTAGCCCGAAGCCCGGACGCGCCAGGCTTTTTCGACAGCATCGTGTGTTTCCTGTATCGGGCGACCGTTGGCCGCTGTTTCGCGTCGTTGTCACAACGACACCTTGTTCGGGTCCGGTCGTCCGACCCCGCAGCTCGCGGTTAGCCAGCGGCCACTAGAGTGATACTCTAGAGTTCTGCTCTAGAGGAGGCTGCCATGACCGAACTCGTCACCTACCGGCTGGACGGCGGCGTCGCCACGATCACGCTGGACGACGGCAAGGCGAATGTGATGTCCGAGAACATGCTCGGCGCCATCGGCGCCGCCCTGGACCGGGCCGAGGCGGACCGGGCGGTCGTCCTGTTGACCGGCCGCGCGCGCGTTTTCTCCGCCGGCTACGACCTGGCGACGTTCTCCCGATCCGCCGACGACATCCGCCGCACCTTGCGTGCCGGCGGCAACCTGGTGCACCGGCTGCTCGGCTTCCCGTATCCCGTCGTGGCGGCATGCCCTGGGCATGCCATCGCCCAAGGCGCGTTCACGCTGCTGGCCACGGACGTACGGTTCGGCGTAGCGGGGGATTTCAAGCTGGGTCTCAACGAGGTCGCGATCGGGCTGACCATTCCGCACTACGGTGTGGAGCTGGCGCGGCACCGGCTCACCGCGCCTGGCTTCGACCGGGCGGCGAACACCGGGATCCTGGTCGCGCCCGAAGAAGCCAGAGAACTGGGCTTTCTCGACGTGCTCACCACCGATGCCGACGACCTGCGCACGCGCGCGACGGCCGAAGCGCACCGGTTGACCGGAATCGACTTCGCGGCGCACACGGGTACGAAGCTGCGTGTGCGCGCTCAGGTGCTCGCCGCGGTCCGTTCCGGCATCGATGCCGAGTTCGGCGGGTAGCTCGCCGTGCGCACCCGCGAGCGCATTCTGGCCGAAGCCACGGAACAGCTCCTGGCCAAGGGGTATGCGTCGTTCACGGTGGCCGGGGTGCGGGATCGGCTCGGTTTGTCCAGCGGCAGCATGTTCCACGCGTTCGGTTCGAAAGCCGAATTGGCCGCCGCGGTCTATATCTCCGGGATGCTCGACTACCAGCGGACCATGCTGGCGTGCCTCGATGCGCCGGATGTCGGCGCCGAGCAAGCGATCCGCGCGATGCTCGCGGCCCACCTCGGCTGGGTGGAAGACCATCGCGACCTGGCCCGGTTCCTGTTCGCCACCTTGCCGGACGAGGTGACCGGATTCGCGGAACCCGAACTCGCCCAGCACAATCGGGTCTTCTTCGATGCGCTGGCACGCCGGTATCGAGAGTTGCTCGGAACCGCGGAACCGGGTGGCGGCGGCTATCCGGTGGCCCATGCGATCTGCGCCGGACCGGCGCAGGAGTACTGCAGGCAATGGGTGCGCGGACGTGTCACGGCGCGACCGCGCACGCTGACGGCGATCTTTCAAGAGGCCGCCATCGCCGCCCTCGCCACGCTGACTCGCTAGGCGGCGGCCGCCGTAGGCCAACCGGCGCAGCGGGTTCGGGTGGCGATGCGGCGAACACCGCGATTCCCACGGCTTCGGCCGAGTGGCGCGTCCCGCCTCGGCGAGCCCGAGATGTCAGCCGTCGATGACACCGAACCGCCGGTCGGTCTCGCGTGCAGTCGGACCGCGCCGGGCGGCGGGGAGTCGGGCGCGTCGGGGCCCGGTCGATGAGCGGCGAATCGGTTGCGGAACGGCGACAGGTGATCAACAGTGGTTGTCGAGTTTCGGTGCTGCGACGGGAGGCCACCATGGACCGTACGGACGTCGTTGTCGTCGGTGCGGGATATGCCGGGCTGTGCGCGGCGCGGGCATTGCGAGCGGTAGGCCGGGATGTCGTCGTCCTGGAGGCGAGCGATCGCGTCGGCGGTCGCACCCGGACCGCGCGGGTCGGCGCCGGATGGGCCGTCGACCTCGGCGGCCAGTGGATCTCGGGCGCGCACACGCGATTCGCCGCGCTGGCCGAAGAGTACGGGGCCGCGACGTACCCACCGCCGGAAGGAGTCGACCTGCTGGTCGAGGGCGTGGTCCGGCGGCGCTTCACCGGAGCCCGCCCACCGCTTCCGACGTTCGTCCTCGTCGTGCTCGCCCAGGCGATGTGGCGGCTGGAACGGATGGCCGCACGGGTGGATCTCACGCGGCCATGGGCCGCGCCGGGCGCCGATCGGCTGGACGCGATGACGGCGGCCACCTGGTTGCGCCGGAATCTGCCGGAGCGGCGGGCGCGGAACCTGGCCGAGGTGATGATCGGCGAGGAGTTGTGCGTTGACGTCGGCAGCATCTCGATGCTCGGTCTGCTCACCACGATCCGTTCGGCGGGCGGCGTCGAGGCCGGGGTCGCCGCCGAGACGGTGAACCGCCTGTTCGTCGACGGCGCCGACGGGCCCGCGCTGGCCGTCGCCGCCGAACTGGGGGACGCGGTGCGTCTCGGTGTGCCGGTGACGCGTATCCGCAGGCGAGCGGATGGCGTTGTGGTGAGTGCCGACTCCGGTGACGTGCACGCCGAGCACGTGATCGTGGCGGTGCCGCCCACCCTCGCCGGACGTATCGCCTACGATCCGCCGCTGCCCGCCGCGCGCGACCAATTGACCCAGCGCATGCCGATGGGCTCGGTGCTGAAAGCGTTCGCGGTCTACGAGCGGCCGTTCTGGCGGGACGACCTGCTCACCGGCCAATCGCTGAACCTGCACGATCCGGTGCCGGTCACCTTCGACGCGACCCGGCCCGGCGGTCCTGGCGTACTCGGCGCGCTGGTGCCCGGCCGGGCCGCTCAGCGGCTCGCCGCCCTGCCCCCGGCCGAGCGTCGCGCCATGATCATCGGTTCGCTCGTCCGAGCCTTCGGGCACGCCGCCCGCGAGCCGATCGAGTGGCACGAGAAGGTATGGGCGGACGATCCGTACACGCGCGGCGGCTACGGGGCCTTCTTCCCCCCGGGCGTCCTGACCACCGCGGGCTCCGCGCTGCGCGACCCGGTCGGTGCGATCCACTGGGCCGGAAGCGAAACCGCGACGGAGTGGTCGGGCTACATCGAGGGAGCGATCCGCTCGGGCGAGCGCGCGGCCGCCGAAGTGCTCGCGTCCGATCGCTCCACGGCCACGGCGTGATTGCCGCGGTGTTGCTGGAACGCTGGCTCTGACCCAGCCGAGGGCTCACAATGGAGAGGTGTTCCAGCGGATCGTGGTGGGTTACGACGATTCACCCGGCGCCAGGGCCGCCTTGACGATGGCGCTCGAGTTGGCGACGGTGCACCACGCCACGCTCACGGTCGTCGCGGTCGAGGAGTACCTGCCGCACTACGGACCGGTGGTCGGCGAGATCGAGGACGAACGCTCGATCGGCGAGGTCACCTGCCGCCGCTGGCTCACCACGGCGGCCGAGACCGCCGAACAGCACGGCATAGCGGTGCGGGCCGAGGTGCGGGCGGGTCAGGCCGCGCGCGAACTGGCCACGGCCGCCGCCGATCACGATGCCGACCTGCTGGTGCTGGGGCGCACCGGGCACTCGGGCATCTGGGGACGGTTCATGGGCAGCACCGCGGAGAAGGCCGCCCGGCACGTCGGTTGCTCGGTTCTCGTCGCGCACGACGGCGACGCAGGGGCCGAGCGCCGGTGAGTGCGGCGGCAGTGGTGCCCGGCGGTGGCGCAGCCGCGGACGGTCGGGTAGAAGATCTGCGTGGCGGGTGAACTGACCGAGGAACCGACCGGCATCGCCGATCGCGCGGCCGGCCGCGCTCGCCGGTGGGAATTCTGGCGTACCCACGGCCCGGTATCGGTCGTCGTCGCCTTCGGCGGGGCGCTCGGCGCGCTCGCCCGCTACGGCCTGGCGCAGGGGTTGCCCGCTCGCCCCGGGCACTTTCCGCTGGCCACCTTCATCACGAATGTCGCGGGCTGTTTCGCGATCGGAGTGCTCATGGTCGCGGTAACCGAGATCTGGGCTGCTCATCGGTTGCTGCGTCCCTTTCTCGGAGTGGGTGTGCTGGGCGGGTTCACCACCTTCTCCACCTATGTCAACGAGATCCGCGCCCTACTGCGGCCCGGCACGATCGTCGTCGCGGCCGGTTACCTCGCGGGCACGCTGATCTGCGCCCTGTCGGCGACCCTCGCCGCCATGTGGCTCACCAGGGCGGGATACGAACGTCTGCGACGCGCGCGAAAGGCGGCTCGATGACGGTGTTGCTGGTCCTGGTGGGCGGCGCGATCGGCGCACCGCTGCGGTATCTCATCGATCGCGTGGTGCAGGATCGCCGCGACAGCCTGTTCCCGTGGGGCACCTTCGTGGTCAACCTGATCGGGTGTCTCGTCCTCGGCGCCCTCAGCGGAGCGGGATCGGCGCTGTCCTCGCCGCTTTTCCTGCTGCTCGGCACCGGGTTCTGCGGAGCGCTGACCACGTACAGCACGTTCAGCTACGAAACCGTGCGACTGGCCGAGCGGGCCGCGTATTTCTACGCGGCGATGAACGTGGTCGTCAGTGTCTCCGCGGGGTTGATCGCCACTGTGTCGACTTATGCGTTGGTGCACGCCCTGGTCGGGTGAGGCGTTCCGTCGATTACCTCCGCGACGTGATCCAGCTCACTCGGCTGCCCTGTCGCCCGCCGCTGGTGGTGGGTTAAGCTGACGGAACAGATGCAGATATGCGCATACATCAGATGTGGGAAGGGCTGGGTCGATGGGACACGAACACGGTCACGCGCACGGGCACGCGCTCTCCGGTCAGGCCGATCGCCGGTGGCTGACCATCGCGCTCGCCCTCATCGTCGGCTTCATGTCGATCGAGGTCGTGATCGGTCTGCTGGCCAACTCGCTGGCCCTGCTGTCCGACGCGGCGCACATGCTCACCGACGCCGCGTCCATTGTCCTCGCGCTCGTCGCGATCCGGCTCGCGGCGCGTCCGGCGAACGGCAAGTACACCTATGGCTACAAACGCGCCGAGATCCTCTCGGCGCAGGCCAACGGCGTCACGCTGCTCGTGCTGGCGGGCTGGCTCACCTACGAGGCCGTGCGCCGCCTGCTGGAGCCGCCCGAGGTAACCGGCGGGCTCGTGCTGGCGACCGCGCTGGCCGGTGTGGTGGTCAACATCGCGGCCACCTGGGCGATCAGCAAGGCCAACCGCGCCAGCCTCAACGTGGAAGGCGCCTTCCAGCATGTGCTCAACGACCTGTACGGGTTCATCGCCACCGCCGTGGCCGGCCTCGTCGTGCTGACCACCGGCTTCGCCAGGGCGGACGCTATCGCCACGCTCATCGTCGTCGCGCTGATGGTCAAGGCGGGGCTCGGGCTGGTACGCGAATCCGGCCGGATCTTCCTGGAGGCCGCTCCCGCGGGCGTCGATCCGGACGCGTTGGGGCGCGGGCTGGTGGGCATCGACGGCGTCGACGAGGTGCACGATCTGCACGTCTGGCAGATCACCTCCGGTGACATCGCGCTGTCGGCGCATGTGCTGGTCCGGCCGGGCGCCGACTGCCACGGCCTGCGCCAGCGGATCGAGCACCTGCTCGACCACGACTACGGCATCACCCACACCACGTTGCAGGTCGACCACTCCCATGCCGTCGCCTCCTCGCCCGCGGTGGACGCGCAGCGCCTGCTGCCGGTGCTGGAGGACCACTGCGACGACGCCCACGGCCCGGTGCACCGCGACCGTCCGTCGTCCGCGGCGAATGTCGTCTGACCCACCGACCGCCACGCGCACGGACGACGCGAACATCGGATGGCTCAGCGATCCAGGCGGGGGAACGGTCGTTCGGCCTCGATCAGGTAGGCCAGCTCCAGCAGGGTGCGCTCGTTGCCGCGGGTGGCGGCGAACTGTACGCCGATCGGCAGTCCCGCGTCGGTCAGGCCCGCCGGAACCGTGATCGCCGGCGTTCCCGTGATGTTGTTGATCGGCGTGAAGCAGACGTAGGCGCGCAACCGCTCGATGAGTTCGTCGAATGGCACGGTCGGGCTGAGATAGCCGAGCTCCGGCGTGGTGTGACCGAGCGTGGGGAGCAGCACCGCGTCGTAGGGTCCGAGCGCCCGCTCGTAGGTGGCCGCCGCCGCGCGGAGCCGGTAGAGCGTGAGCGGGGCGTGCAGTGCCCGGCGCAGGAACAAGGCGCGCAGGCCCACGGTCAGGTCGTCCACGCGGCGCGCGTCGAACCGGCGGTCGAGGAACCGGCCCGTCGTGGTGATCGCGGCCGCGAGCAGGCCCCAATAGTGCAGGAAGGCGCTCTCGATCGCGGCGTCGAACGGCAGCGGCACCGGCTCGACCGAATGGCCGGCTGATTCGAGTGTGCGCGCGACATTTTCGACGGCCGCCCGGGTGGGCCCGGCGGCCAGCGGCCCCGCGAGATTGTCGAGCACCAGCGCTACCCGCATGCGCCGGGTCGGGGGACCGTCGACGCGGCCGATCGGCCGGAGCGCGGGATTGCGCCAATACTGTTCGGCCGCAGCGGCGTACGCGGCCGTATCGCGCACCGTCCTGGTCAGCACACCTTCGCTGACGATGTCGACCGGCAGCGTGCGGGCCAGCCCGGACACCACGTGCCGCCCCCGCGTCGGCTTCAAGCCGACCAGCCCCGCGCACGCCGCCGGAATCCGGATCGAACCGCCGCCGTCGTTGCCGTGCGCGATCGGGACGACACCCGCCGCCACCAGCGCGGCCGCCCCGCCCGACGAGCCGCCCACGGAATGGCCGGTGTGCCACGGGTTGCGCGTGGGCGCGAGATGCGGGGTCTCGCTGCTGGCGTTGAAGCCGAATTCGGGCATGGCGCTCTTGCCGAGCACGGTGAGGCCGGTGCTGAGGAACTGCCGGGTGTAGCCGCTGTGCGCGCGGGCGGGCCGCGCGCGGAACGCGGCTGTGCCCTGATTGGTCGGCATGCCCGCGACGTCCGTGTTGTCCTTGACGAAACTGGGCACGCCGTAGAAGGCGCCGGTCCGCTCGGCGGGCAGCAGCGGCTCCGCGTAGCTCCGGTAGGCGACGGCCGCCAGCTGTTCCACCCGCTCGGCGCGCGCCACCGCGGCGGCGGCGAGTTCGCGCGGCGACACCGTACCGTCGCGCACCAGCGTGGCCAGGGCGACGGCGTCGTGATCACCGAGTGCGTCGTCGGCGAAGGCGTGGACGCGCGAGGGTAGCGGAAGATGAGCGTCGGCGGTCATGACCCGAATCTAATGTGTCCAGCAGGTAGATCGTCCAGAACAGAAAGGACAGCAGGTGGCCGCGACATACCCGGATCCGGTGCCACCGAAGGGCCGAGTCGGCTCGCTGTTGTTCGCTTTGCCGCCCGCGGGCCGACGGTGGAGCGTGGCGTTGCGTGCCGCGCTCGCGTTCGCCGCTCCCGCCACGATCATCACCGGTCTCGGCCATCCGGATGCGGCGGTGTTCGTCATGTTCGGCGCCTTCGCCGTGCTCTACGGCGAAGGGCGGCCGTTCCGGGTGCGCGGCCGGGTGGTCCTCGCCGCGGGCTCGGCGCTGCTGGCCGCCTGCGGTGTCGGTGCGGTGGTCGGCAGTCTGCTGGACACCGGGTTCGGGTCATCGCTGCTCATGGTCGTCGTGGTGTCGGCGATCGCGGTCGTGGCCGTGTTCGTCATCGATGCGCTGCGGCTCGGTCCGCCCGGTGCGCTGTTCTTCGCGCTCGTCTGCGCGGGCGCGATGAGAGCCGCCGAGGTCGGGACCTCCGTGCTGACATTGTTGTTCTGCACGGCCTGCGGTGTCGTCGCGTCGATCGTCGTCTCGATGGCCGGGGTGCTGCGAGATCGCCGCAAGCCCGAACGGGTGGCGGTCGGCGCGGCGGTCCGGGCGGTCGACGCCTATGTCGCGGCGCGGGAGGCCGGAACGCCCGCTATCGACCTGCGCCACCGGGCGGGAGCCGCGATGGCGGACGCGTGGGCCGCGGTCTACGACGCCGGCCTGCCCTCGGACCCAGGGGAAGCCGAGCTGCTGGCGACCTTGCAGGAGGCGCGGCGCAACCTCGCCGGGCACGCCCCCGACGACGACACCGACGATCTGCTGGTCGATCCGTTGGTCTCGTTCGCCCGCCCGGGCATCGGTTTCCGGCTGGAGCGTTCCCTGTCGTTCTCCTCGCACGCGGCGATCAGCGCGATGCGCGTCGCCGTGGGCTGCCTTGGCGCGGGTGCGCTGAGCGCGCTGCTCGGTCTGGAGCGGCCGCACTGGGCGGTGCTCAGCGCCCTGATCGTCTTGCAGACCGGACCGGATCGAGTGCGCGGACAGGTGCGGGCCATCCACAGGTTCGTCGGCACCATCGCGGGCCTCGGTCTGTTCGCGCTCATCTACCAGCTGGGGCCGACCGGTTACGCGCTGATCGCGCTGGTCGCCGCGCTGCAGTTCTGCATCGAACTGTTCGTGCCGCGCAATTACGCGCTGGCCGTCGTCTTCATCACGCCGGTCGCTCTGATCGCGGGTGGAGTCGCCACGACGGGCGGGCCGATCGCACCCGTGATCCGTGATCGGTTGTGGGAGACACTGCTCGGTGTCGCCGTCGCCGTGCTCGCGCTGCACGGCGTCGCACCCCACGGCCACCGGCGCACCTTTCGCCGGCTGGAACACCGGGTGCGCACCACCGCGCGCGCCCTGCTCGACCGGCTGCGCCGTAAGCCGATGGACGCCGAAGCGTGGGTGCTGGTCCAGCATCTGCAATTCGAGTTGGTCGGTGTGGTGCGCAGCGGCATCGACTCGGCGACCGACGATCCGGAGTGGACCCGCGAATACTGGCCGGAGCACACGGCACTGGCGCACTTCGGTCATGACCTGCTCGCCGCCTGCTGGGTGCTGCGGCCGGGCCAGCGGCTGGCGGACGTGGACGGCTGGGCGGCCCGCTTGGCCGCGGCCCGGTCGGAGCCGGGAGCGGCGTCCGGACCGCCTGCTAGCGTTCGGCGCATGCACGACAGCGTCACGGTCCGGATGGCCGCCCCGGCCGACAAGATCTGGGAACTGGTCAGCGACATCGAGAACACCGGGCGATTCAGTCCGGAGACGTTCGCCGCCGAATGGCTCGGCGGCGCGACAGGGCCCGCGGTCGGCGTGAAGTTCCGCGGCCATGTCAACCGCAACGGCTGGGGACTGAAATACGCGACGGTGTGCCGCATCGTCGCCTGCGAGCCGGGTCGCGAGTTCGCCTTCACCGTGCTGGGACCACAGGGCATGCCGATCAACACGTGGCGCTATGTTTTCCGGCCGGTGGACGGCGGCACCGAGGTCACCGAGTCGTTTCAGCTGCACAGCAATCCGGTGCTGCGGCTGTATTGGTTGCTGGCCGGGTGGGCGCGCGGCAAGACGAACGTCGAGGGAATGCGCGAGACCCTCAACCGGATCAAGGCCGTCGTCGAATGATCGGGACGCACGAGACCCGAGGCGGGAAAGCATGACCGCTCCCGTGCTCCTCGTGCTCGGCGCCGGTCCCGGCGTCGGGCTGTCGGTCGCCCGCCTGTTCGCAGCCGACGGCTTCACCGCCGTGCTGGCCTGCCGGTTGCCCGAAGACGCCGAGCCTCTGGCCCAACAGTTGCGGGAGCAGGGGTTCGACGCGGAGGGCATCGGCGTGGATCTGCGTGATCCCGCCGACGTGGCCCGAGTCGTCGCGGGGGTGGGTGAGCGGCACGGCCGCATCGACGTGCTGCACTTCAATCCCAGCGTCTTCCGTGAGGCCGATCCGTTGCGGCTGTCGGTCGCCGAGTTGCTCGAGGACCTCACCGTGGGCGCCGGGGCGCTGCTGCCCGCCGTGCAAGCGGCGCGTCCCTTCCTGTCCGAGGGCGCCCGCGTGCTGGTCACCGGCAGCGCGGCAGCGGACAAGCCCTGGCATCGGGCCGCTTCGCTCGGTGTCCAGAAGGCGGCGGTGCGCAACCTGGTGACCAGTGTGGACGCCACCCTCGCGCCCGAGGGCATCCGAGCGGTCGCGGTGCAGATCAACGGCGTTCTCGGCGAGGGAGCGTTCACCAGGGACCGGGTCGCCGGGGCGCTGTACGCGGCGGCCACCCGCCCCGCCGAGGGATGGACGCCACACGTCTCCTACGACGGCTGACCTACCTGGGCCGGATCGCCGTGAACTCGATGGGCAGGTGCGCGGGCCCGCGCAGATTGACGTGCTCCCGATACGGTGGCGGGTCGACCGTCAGCCTCGGTGACTCGACTCGTTGCGCGAACCGGGTCAACGCCACCCGCGCCTCCAGGCGGGCCAGGGGAGCGCCGACGCAGAAATGAGCCCCGAGGCCGAAGGCCAGATGGCGGTTTTCGCGCGCCGGGTCGTATCCGTCGGGGTCGCCGAACATCGCGGGGTCGCGGTGCGCGGCGGCGATCAGCAGCACAACCAGATCGCCGCGCTGAATGTCGGTGCCTCCGATGGTCAGATCGTCGGCGGCGATGCGCGGGATCAACTGGACCGGCGGGTCGAAGCGCAGCGTCTCCTCGACGACGCCGGCCGCGCGGTCCGGTTCCGCGCGGAGGGCGGCGAGTTCGTCCGGCCTGCGCAGCAGGGCGAGGGTCGCGTTGGCGATCAGGTTGACCGTCGTCTCGTGTCCGGCGACCAGCAGCAGCGCGCAGGTCGAGATCAGTTCCGCATGGGTGAGCACGTCTCCGGCGTCTTCGGCGGCGATGAGTTCGGACAGCAGATCGGGGCCGGGAGTGTGGCGGCGGCGGTCGGTGAGTTCTTCGAAGTAGGCGTACAACTCGGTTCCGGCGCGCTGGATCTCCGCCGGGTCGGCGCGGAATTGGGCGGCCGCGCGAGAAGTCGGGTCGAGCGTGCGGGACAGCAGGGCGGACCAGGCGCTGAGCTTGGCTTCGTCCGCCAGCGGGACGCCGAGTAGTTCGCAGATCACGGTCACCGGCAGGGGATAGGCGAAGTGATCGACGGCGTCGAAGCTCCCCGCGCGGGCGCGCTGGTCGAGCAGGTCGTCGACGATCTCGATGATCCGAGGCTCCAGTTGCCGCACGACGCGCGGGGTGAACGCCTTGGACACCAGGCGGCGCAGGCGAGTGTGATCGGGCGGATCCAGGAACAAGAACGAGGGTTTCGCTTGGGCCGCACCGTCTTCCCGCGTGCCGTCGTGGATCGGCATCGAGCCCAGCTGCAACCGGGCCAGCGACCGGTCGACGCTCGCGCGCGGATCGCGCAGCACGGCGGCGCAGTCGGCGTAGCGGGTGAGCACGACGACCGGAGCCGTGCCGATCCGGAACGCGCCGGAGTCACGCAGCCGCGCGAAGACGGGGTACGGGTCCGGCCGCACGGCGGGGTCGAGCAGGCGCACGTAGTCGTCGGTCGGGTGGTTCGTGGTCGTCATCGACACTCCCAGCTGTCCGGCCCGGAGCGGGCACCGGTCTTGCTCGGTATTATTCCGATACCATCGGTAGGAAAGCAATACCGATGCGGGATGCGAAAATGTCGCCATGACACTGCGGCGCCCGGTCGACGATTCGGTCACCCGCGTCGTCGAACTACTCGGCGACCGGTGGACCATCCTGCTCATCGCCGAGGCGTTCTTCGGGGTGCACCGCTTCAGCGATTTCGCGCGCAATATCGGCATCACCAACCGCAACCTGCTCACCAGCCGCCTGCGCATGCTGATCGACGCGGGCATCTTCACCCGCACCGACCACGGCGGCGGCCGGGTCGACTATCACCTCACCGCAGCGGGCCGCGAACTGTATCCGATCGTCACCGCGATGATGGTGTGGGGCGACAACCACCTGACCGGGCCGGAGGGCAGGCCGATCGTCCTGGAACATCGCACCTGCGGACACGAGACCTCGCCCATGCTGGTCTGCGACCACTGCCGCGAACCGATCGATCCGCGCGAGGTGGAACCCAAGGCCGGGCCCGGCTTCCACCAGCCACCCGGGGCCGAACAAGCAGGTTGAGGGATGTGTGAACCCGGACTGGCCCGCGCTCAATCCAGCTGGTTGACGAACGCCTCGGCCAAGTACAGCGGTAGGAGTAGGTAGTACAGCAGCATCGCCATCGAGCCGGCTCCGATCGTCAACGCGGGTCCCACGCGGTGCCGTCGCGGGAACGTCGCGCAGGGATGGGAGACCGGGTGGTCTCGCGAGTGCAGGAATGTAGTGCAGCTTCCCACCATCGGCAACACCGGGCAGCGTGTCGGCTCTAGTGGAGCGCGCTGCCCTGCACCCACTGCTCCCAGGGCACACCCCAGTCACCGTTCTGCCAGACCTCCAGCGGGGCGCCGCCCGTGTTGCGGATCTCCACCACGTCACCGGGGACGGCGAAATTGAAGAACCACTGGGCGTTCTCGCCGCTGAGGTTGAGGCAGCCGTGCGAGACGTCGGTGTTGCCCTGAGCCCAGACGGTGGAGTCGAGCTGGTGCAGATAGATGCCGTCGGTGCTGATCCGGGTGGCCCAGCCGATGGCCTCCTTGTAGCCGAGCCGGGAGTTGATCGGCAGTCCGTAGGTGGAGGAGTCCATGATCACCGGATTGGCCTTGTCCATCACCGTGTAGATCCCGGGCTGGGTCCAGAACGTGATCGTCTTGCCTCCGACGACCTCGCTGCCGCCCCTGCCCATCGAGGTCGGCATGGTGCGGATCAGCCTGCCGTTCTCGAAGACCTGGACCTGTTTGGTGTTGTCATCGGCGATCGATACGTGCGCCGCGCCGATGGTGAACGTGGTCTTGGTGTCCTCCTGGCCGTAGAGCCCGCGGCCGAGTTCCTGGCCGTAGACGTTCGCCGCCACGCTGACCTTGGTGCCCGGCGCGTAGTACTCCCTCGGACGCCAGTGCGCGTTGCGGTCGTCCAGCCAGTACCAGGAGCCCTCCACCGGCGGATCGGTGGTGACCGCAAGGTGCTTCTCCGCCGCGGCGTGGTCGGGAATGTTCTCGTCGAAGTGCGCCACCACCACGGTGCCCACGCCGAACGTGCCGCCGTCGGACAGTGGCGTGCCGCCCGTGGTGGTCAGTGACACCTTTGTCTGGTTGTTGGGGGTCAGCGTGGAGAAGGTCGAGGTGGTCGGGCCGGTTCTGCCGGTGATGCTCAAACCCTCCGCGGTCACCGTGTAGGTGCGGCCGTAGCCGAGCGGCTCGGTGGGTTTCCACGCCGTCTTGTCCGGCGTCATGATCCCGTCGACCGTCTTGCCCTGCTCGTTGGTCATCATGACCCGGGCCAGCTGGCCGTCGGCCGTGCTCACCTGCACCGGCGCCAGCGGATCGACATTGCCCGCGCCCGAGGAGGGCGTGATCGTGATCGGCGCGGGCGCTGGGCCCGCCGCACCCGGTGTCTTCCCCGGCCCCGACGAGGACGAGCACGCCGCCACGAGCACCGCCATGATCAGGGCGAACCCCGCGACGATTCCGGATCGGACGCGACTGGTCGCCATGAAATCTCCTGTATCCGCCCAGCGCAACGAATGGCGCACCCGCGCCTGTCTATCCCCCTCGCAGTTTACCGACCCGTTTCGCGCGCGAACCCGTGCGGAGCGGGCCCACGGCAGACTCCCAGCCACTACACAGGAAGGGCCTCGGCGGAAAACCGCTGGCTCCCGGGCGGCCGACCTTTCTACCGTCGCGGCGTATGGAGATCGACTACCGATGGCGAGGCGCTCTGACCGACAGCGAACTGGCCGACTTGACGAGATCGCGCGGCGGCGACGCGGACCCGGGATGGTGGGACCGCGCGGCGCGGCACAGCCTCGGCTGGGTCACCGCCCGGACCGGCGATAACGCGCTTGCCGGTTTCGTCAACGTGGCGTGGGACGGCGGCGACCACGCGTTCCTGGTCGACCCGAAAGTGCGGTCCGAATGGCAGCATCGAGGCATCGGCACCGGACTCGTCGCCAGGGCCGCGTATGGCGCCAGGACGGCGGGCTGCACCTGGTTGCACGTCGATTTCGAGGATCGCCTCGCGCCCTTCTACTTCGATGCCTGCGGTTTCCGCGCCACGACAGCCGGACTTCTGCGACTGCGCGGCCACGGCTGACGGCCGAAAGTACCGATCGGGACCGCGCCGGCGCGTGCCATGCTGAGGGCCGGAGTCGACCGAGGGGAACGAATGCAGAATCGCCCATCGGCAGCGGAGTTGCTGGACTCGCTCGCCGAGCTGCTCGAGGAGACGCTGCTACCCGCCCTGCCCGCGGAGTTGCGGCACAGGGCGCGGGTGGGGGCCAACCTCGCCAGGATCGTGCGCAGGGAGATCGAATCGGGCCCCGGCGCCGCCGAGCGGGAGCGCGAGCTGCTCGCCGCGGTGGCCGAGGGCGATGACGAGCGACTCTGGGCGGCCCTGGTCTCCGTCGTGCGGGCGGATCTGGCGATCGCCAAGCCGGGCTACGACGCCTGGGCGGCCGAGTGAGCGCCGATCCGGCGCGCGGCTTGGCCGAATTCCTCGGGTCGGGAACCCGCGAGGTGACGGTGTCGAACCTCGAATACCTCTCCGCGGGCGCCCGCCGCCGCAACGTCGCCTTCGAGGCCGATCTGGGCGGCGGGACGCGTCGCCTGGTCGCGACCATCGTGCCGAGCGCGATCGAGCTGGTTCCGGTGGACGTGGAGGCCGCCGTCCGGGAACTGGCGCGCACGCACGGTGTTCCGGCGCCGCCCGTGGTGGCGATCTGCACCGACGCCGCCTTTGTCGGGGGCCCGTTCGTGATCTCCGAGCGCGTCGATGGAGAAACCGTGCCGCGCAAGGTGTTACGGCTGGTCGAGGCGTCGGGCATCGGCGAACGGGTCGCCGAGCAATTGGGCGAGGCCATGGGGCGCCTGCACGCGATCGACCCGGCGGACGCGCCCGCACGGCTGCCCGTCGCGGCGGCCGATCCCGAGCGCCAGCTGATCGAGGCCGACGCGCAGGTGCGCGCGCTCCTGCCGGACCGTCCGGTGTTCGCCCTCGCGCTGCGCTGGCTGGAACGCCACTGCCCGCCCGCGCCGCCCCGCACCGCGCTGCTGCACACCGACCTGCGCAACGGCAACATCGTCGTCGGTCCCGACGGCCTGCGCGCCGTGCTCGACTGGGAAGGCGCGCAGCGTCAGGGTGATCCGATGCGCGACGTGGCTTGGCCCGCGCTGCGCATGTGGCGCTTCCGCGCGGACGACCGCGAATTCGGCGGCCTGGCGGGCCGCGAGGCGTTCGTGCGCGGCTACCACCGCGGTGGCGGGAGCTTCGACGAAGACCGGTTCCGCTGGTGGAAGGTGCTGTGCACGCTCGGCTGGGGCGTCGGACTGGCGGGGCAGGCCGCGGCCCATCTGGACGGCAGCGTGCGCGACATCGTGATGGCGGCCAGCGGACGCCGCGTGTCGGAAATCGAATGGGACCTGCTGATGCAGATCCGACCCACTGCGAAAGGCTGAATGCCCGATGGATTTCGAGCTACCTGCGGAACTGGTCGATTACCTCGCCGAACTCGACGCGTTCATCGATCGGGAGATCACCCCGCTCGAGCAGGCCGACGACAACATCCGCTTCTTCGACCACCGCCGTGAGGACGCCCGCACCGACTGGGAGCGCGGCGGCCTGCCGAACGGGGAGTGGGAGGAACTGCTGGCCGAGGTCCGCAGGCGCGCCGACGCCGCCGGTCACCTGCGCTACGCGTTCCCAGCGCACTACGGCGGGCGGGACGGCACGAACCTCGGCATGGCGGTGATCCGCGAGCACCTGGCCCGGCGTGGCCTCGGATTGCACTGCGATCTGCAGAACGAGCACGCCATCGTGGCCAACAATGTCGGCCTGTTGCTCATGCTCGAGTACGGCACGCCCGAGCAGCAGGCGGAGTGGGTGGACGGACTGGCCTCGGGAACGAAGTTCTTCGCCTTCGGCATCACCGAGCCCGAGCACGGCTCGGACGCGACGCACATGGAGACCTCGGCGGTCCGCGACGGCGACGGCTGGGTGATCACCGGGCGCAAGACCTGGAACACCGGTGTGCACATCGCCGACGCCGACCTGATCTTCGCGCGCACCTCGGGCGGCCCCGGCGACGCGACGGGCATCACGGCGTTCCTGGTGCCCACCGACGCACCCGGGTTCATCGTCGAGGAGTACCTCTGGACCTTCAACATGCCCACCGACCACGCCCGGGTCGCGCTGGACGGCGTCCGGCTCCCGGGCTCCGCCGTCTTCGGCGGCGAGGGACGCGGCTTGGCGGTGGTCCAGCACTTCTTCAACGAGAACCGTATCCGCCAGGCCGCGTCCAGTCTGGGCGCGGCGCAGTACTGCATCGACCAGTCGGTGGCCTACGCCAAACAGCGCAAGCCCTTCGGCAAGCCGCTGGCCACCAACCAGGCGATCCAGTTCCCCTTGGTGGAACTGCACACCCAGTGCGAGATGTTGCGCGCCCTCATTCACAAGACCGCGTGGTCGATGGACACCTACGGCACGTTCGCCGTCTCCGAGCAGGTCTCGATGTGCAACTACTGGGCCAACCGGTTGTGCTGCGAGGCCGCCGACCGCGCGATGCAGGTGCACGGCGGCCTCGGCTACTCCCGGCACAAGCCGTTCGAGCACATCTACCGCCACCACCGGCGCTACCGGATCACCGAGGGCGCCGAGGAGATCCAGATGCGCCGCGTCGCGGGCTACCTGTTCGGCTTCATGGGCAGCAAAGCGCCGAAGGGCGTATGAGCCGGGTCAGAGGCGGCGGATCCGGGCCAGCCACGCGGCGGCGTCGACCTGGCCGGACTCGGAGATCTCCAGGTCCGTCGCTTCTTGCGCGACCAAATCGGTGACCCGTCCGCGGTACTGGGTCGCTCGTAGGTCCTCCACCGACCAGCCGTCGCGGAACGACTCCCGGATCAACGTGTCGCTGATCCGCGGCCCGAACCCCGGCTCGACATCCGAGAGCGCGAGAACGTAGAGCGTTCCGCCCGGCTTGCAGACGGCGTGCAGGCTGTGGACGTACGCGGCGCGCGCCTCGTCCTCGGTCCCGAAGACGTGGAACAGCGCGCTGTCGACGACGGTGTCGAACGCGGGCGCGGAGCCGGGCGGGTCACCGGAGAAGTCCGGCCGGTCGCCGAGGGCCAGCGCGTCGGCCACCTCGAACACGGCCGACGGCACACCCTGTTCGGCCGCGTTGGCGCGCGCGTACGCCACCGCGCTCGGCGACATGTCGATGCCCCGCACGTCGTATCCCAGGCGGGTCAGCAGGATCGTGTGCTCACCCGCGCCGGAGCCCGGGTCGAGCACGCGTCCGGTGATGCCGCCGTCCCGCTCGAGCGCGACGATTGCCGGTTGCGGCTCGCCGATCACCCAGGGTGCGGTGTCGTTGTCATAGACGGTGTTCCAGAAATCAGCTGGACGAGTCATGCCACCATGCTTCATCCTCAACCGCCGTTGAGGTCAACCCGACGCGGCCGGGATTGTGCGAGGTCCGGACCACGTACGCTG
The DNA here is from genome assembly GCF_040610355.1 of Nocardia sp. NPDC004168. NCBI lineage: Bacteria > Bacillati > Actinomycetota > Actinomycetes > Mycobacteriales > Nocardiaceae > Nocardia > Nocardia sp. NPDC004168. Next base: position 87,322 of record NZ_JBEXME010000008.1, read on the forward strand.
CGTCGACGCGACGGTCGCGGGTACGCGCCGGGTATGAGCACACCGAATATCGATCCCGAAACGGCGGAGTCGATGCAGCAGGACGCGGATTTCGCCGAGGAGCACACCAAACCGACGCACGCCGACGAGCACCCGGCCGGTGAGCAGCTCGAGACCGACGAATCGACCCCGCGCGGCCACGGCGGAATGGATCGGTGAGCACGGCGTGGCACGGTTCCACGCGGAAACCGTGCCACGCGACCGCGCTCAGGCGACGGCGACCATCCGAGCCGCGTTGGCGGACTCGTCGTCGGCCGCCTGGTTGGCGGCCAGTTCGGCGCGCACCCGCTCGCGGTACCGGGTGATCTCCCGCTCGGTGGCGGCGGCGTCCCAGCCGAGGTGCGCGCCGATCAGCCAGGCCACCTCGGGCGCGGCGGCCAGACCGCGGTCGGCGGCCTCGATGGAGACGCGGGTGCGGCGGGTGAGCACGTCGTCCAGGTGCAGCGCGCCTTCGTGCGTCACCGCGTACACCGCCTCCGCGCCGAGGTAGTCCGGCGCGCCGGTGAGCGGACGGCCCAGGTCCGGTTCGCGGGCGATCAGGTCGAACAGGTCGGTGATCGCCGAGCCGTAGCGGCCGAGCAGGCGCTCGACCGTCGCCCGCGGCAGGCCCGCGCGTTGCGCCAGGCTGTCGAGGTCGGCCGCGAGTTCCTGGTAACCCACCGCGCCGAGGATCGGCAGGTGCTCGGTCACCGACGGCGCGACCGCGCGGCCGAGTCCCGCCACCGCCGCGTCCACGACGTCGGCGGCCATCACCCGGTAGGTGGTGTACTTGCCGCCCGCGATCACGAACAGACCGGGAGCCGGTTCGGCGACCGCGTGCTCCCGCGAGAGCGTCGCGGTGTCGGCCGACGCGCCGGACAGCAACGGACGCAGCCCCGCGTACGTGCCGACGATGTCGTCGCGGGTGAGCGGCTCGCGCAGCACCTGGTTGACGTGGTCGAGCAGGTATTGCACGTCGGCGTCGCTGGCGGCCGGATGGTCCTTGCTCAGCGACCAGTCCGTGTCGGTGGTGCCGATGATCCAGTGGCCGTGCCACGGGATGACGAACAGCACGCTCTTCTCGGTGCGCATGATCAGGCCGGTGTCCAGATGCAGGCGATGACGCGGCACCAGGATGTGCACGCCTTTCGACATGCGGACGTGGAACGGGAACTCGACGCCGGTCATCCGGTTCATCTCGTCGGTCCACACGCCGGTGGCGCTGATCACCCGGCGCGCGCGCACCGTGTGCACCCGGCCGGTTTCCAGGTCGGTGACCTCCGCGCCGACGACGCGCTCACCGTCGCGCAGCAGCCCCGTCACCTTGGTGCGGGTGAGCACGGTCGCGCCGTGCTGGGCGGCGGTGCGCGCGATCATCATCGTGTGCCTGGCGTCGTCGACCTGCGTGTCGAAGTACCGGATCGCTCCGGTCAGCGCGTCCTCGCGCAGCGCGGGCGCCAGCTCCAGCGCGCGGGTGTGCGACAGGTGCCGATGCATCGGCAAGGCGCGAGCACCGCCGATCGTGTCGTACAGGGCGACGCCCGCGCCGATGTAGGCGCGCTCCCAGACGCGATGGCGTAGCGGCAGCAAAAACGACACCGGCCGCACCAGGTGCGGGGCCAGCCGGCGCAGCAGCAGGCCGCGTTCCTTCAGCGCCTCCCGCACCAGCCAGAAGTCCAGCTGCTCCAGGTAGCGCAGCCCGCCGTGGATGAGCTTGCTGGAGCGGCTCGAGGTGCCTGCCGCGAAGTCCCTGGCCTCCACCAGGGTCACGGTGAGGCCGCGGGCGGCGGCGTCGAGGGCGGCGCCCGCGCCGACCACGCCGCCGCCGATGACGAGTACATCGATCTCGGTGTCGCCGAGTGCGTTCACCGCGCGGGCGCGGTACTGGGCGTCCAATCGTGCGGACACAGCGGTATCTCTCCTTGTTTCGGGGTTATTCGGGTAGGACGGCGTCGCCCCTCATTCGTCGACGTCGATCCAGTCGAGGGTGCGGGCGACGGCCTTCTTCCAGCGCGCGTAGCCACGCTCGCGCTGTTCCTCCGACCAGGTCGGATGCCAGCGCTTGGCTTCGTTCCAGTTCCGTTCCAGCTCGTCGGTGTCGTTCCAGAAGCCGACCGCGAGCCCCGCCGCGTAGGCCGCGCCGAGCGCGGTGGTCTCGGCGACCACCGGACGCGACACCGGCACACCGAGGAAGTCGGCCTGCAGTTGCATGCACAGCTCGTTGGCGGTGACGCCGCCGTCCACCCGCAGCACGTCCAGCCGTACGCCGGAGTCGGCCTGCATCGCCTCGACCACGTCGCGGGTCTGGTAGCAGATCGATTCCAGCGTCGCCCGCGCGAGATGGGCGTTGGTGCTGTAGCGGGACAGACCGACGATCGCGCCGCGCGCGTCCGAGCGCCAGTACGGCGCGAACAGTCCGGAGAACGCGGGCACGAAATACACCCCGCCGTTGTCCTCGGCCTGCCGGGCGAGCGATTCGCTTTGCGCCGCGCCGGAGATGATGCCCAGCTGGTCGCGCAGCCACTGCACCGCCGAGCCGGTCACCGCGATGGAACCTTCCAGCGCGTACACCGGCTTCTCCCCGCCCAACTGGTAGGCCACCGTGGTCAGCAGGCCGTGCTGCGAGCGCACGATCTCGGTTCCGGTGTTGAGCAGCAGGAAGTTGCCGGTGCCGTAGGTGTTCTTCGCCTCGCCGGGACGGAAGCAGACCTGTCCGACGGTGGCGGCCTGCTGATCGCCGAGCACGCCCGCCAGCGGCACCGCGCCGCCGAACGGTCCGTCGGCGCGGGTGGTGCCGAACAGTTCCGGGTTGGCCGAGGGAGCGATCCGGGGCAGCATCGCGCGCGGCACTCCGAACAGGGACAGCAGTTCGTCGTCCCAGTCCAGGGTCTCCAGATTCATCAGCATGGTGCGGCTGGCGTTGGTCGGGTCGGTGACGTGCACGCCGCCGTCGACACCGCCGGTCAGCTGCCACAGCAGCCAGGTGTCGGTGGTGCCGAACAGCGCGTCGCCGCGTTCGGCGTCCTCCGCCACCCCGGGGACGTTGTCCAGGATCCAGCGCAGCTTGCCGCCGGAGAAGTAGGTGGCGGGCGGCAGGCCCGCCTTGCGCCGGATGATGTCGCCGTGCCCGGCTCGTTCCAGTTCGGCGGCGATCCGGTCGGTGCGGGTGTCCTGCCAGACGATCGCGTTGCAGTACGGCCGCCCGGTCTTGCGGTTCCACACCACCGTGGTCTCGCGCTGGTTGGTGACGCCGACCGCGGCCAGGTCGCTCGCGACCAGATCGGCCTTGGTCAAGGTGGTCTGGATGACCGCGCGGGTGCGCTCCCAGATCTCGGTCGGATTGTGCTCCACCCAGCCCGGGCGCGGCAGGATCTGCTCGTGCTCGAGCTGGTGGCGGGCGACCTCGTTGCCACCGTGATCGAACACCATGAAGCGGGTGCTCGTGGTGCCCTGGTCGATGGCGCCGACGTACTGGCTCATCGCGGTCCTTTCGGGAAATTACTGGGAAAGAGCAGGATTCAGAACAGGAACTGCGCGGCGAGTCCGGCCAGCGCGCCGCCGAGCAGCGGGCCGAACACCGGCACCCAGGCGTAACCCCAGTCGGAGTCCTTGCCGTGCGGTGCGGCGTCGGGCGATTCGGCCGGAGCGGGCGCACCCGCGCCCACGGGGACCAGGACCGCGTCGGCGGGGGCGGGCTTGCTCACCGGCAGCAGCGCGTGCGCGATGCGCGGACCGAGATCGCGAGCGGGGTTGATGGCGTATCCGGTCGGCCCGCCCAGAGAGGCGCCGATGCCGACGACCAGGAGCGCGGCGGCGGCCGGGCCGAGCCCGCTCGGGGTGTGGCCGAAGGTGAGGATCACCAGGACGAGGATGAAGGTGCCGATCACTTCGGTGACGAAGTTCCAGCGCAGGGCGCGAATCGCGGGGCCGGTGGCGAACACCGCGAGCTTCTTCTCCTCGTCGATCTCGGCGTCGAAGTGGCGCTTGTAGGCGACGTAGGCCACGGTCGCGCCGAGGAAGGCGCCGGCGAATTGGCCGCTCAGGTACGCGAGTGTCGTCGAGCCGGAGATCGCGATGCCGGGGGCGAACTCGTCGGCCCCGCTGAACAGGATGCCGACGGTGACCGCGGGGTTGAGATGGCCGCCGGTCTTGTAGGCGACGTAGACGCCCGCCAGGACCGCGAACCCCCATCCCATGTTGATCAGCAGCCAGCCGCCGTCCAATCCTTTGGACTTCGCCAGCAGTACGTTCGCGACCACACCGACCCCGAGCAGCACCAGCACGCCTGTGCCGAGTGCTTCACTGAGGAAGATCGAGCCGAAGTTCATCGTTGAGCCTCCGTTCGCCCCGCAGGTCGCGGGCGCGACCGTGCGTGAAACGGAAACTACGGCGGGATACGGAACCCGGATACAGCTGCCGTTCGACAATGTCGAACGCCTCGACTGGTTGCCGGAAGGCGGCGACGCTACCGTCCGACGCGCGAGGAGGATGTATGGCGCAGCTCACACTGGGTTTCAATGATGTTGCTCAGGTATCACCAGCCGTTCGACATTGTCGAATCACGACACGGGTAGGTTCCCCGATATGCCAGGTGCGATCCAATCGATCGAGCGGGCGGCGGCCGTTCTGCGGCTGCTGGCCCGCGGCTCAGGGCGGCTCGGCGTCGGCGACATCGCGAGCGCGCTCGACCTGCCCAAGCCGACCGCGCACGGCATCCTGCGCACGCTGCAAGGCGTCGGCTTCGTCGAACAGGATCCGGCCACCGGCAAGTACCAACTCGGCGCGGCGCTGCTGCACCTGGGCACCAGCTACCTCGACGCGAACGAGTTGCGCTCCCGCGCGATCAACTGGGCCGACGCGCTGGCGGCGCGTACCGGCGAATCGGTGCGGATCGGCGCGCCGATGGACGGCGCGGTGGTCGTGGTACATCACGTGTTCCGGCCGGACAATACCCAGCAGGCGCTCGAACTCGGCGAACTGCTGCCGCCGCACGCCACCGCGCTGGGCAAGGTCCTGCTCGCCTACGACGCCGAGCTGGCCGCCACGACGCGCCGCGCCGAGCTGGCCCCGCTCACACACCGCACCCTGGTCGACCGCACCGCGCTCGCCAGGGCGCTGGGCGGCGTCCGGCAGGCCGGATGGGCGGGCGACACCGAGGAATTCCGGACGGGCGAGGCGGGTATCGCGGCGCCGATCCGGGCGCCCGGTGGCCTCGTGGTCGGCGCCATCGGCATCACCGGCGCGGTGGACCGGCTCTGTGACGCCCAGTTGCGGCACCGGCCCGCGCTGGTCGGTCAGGTGCTCGACGCCGCACGGGCGGTGTCGCGCGATCTCGGTACGAGTCACTGACTTTCGTCCCCGCGGTGACCGTCCGATGTCGATCAGGAGCAGCCGAGCATGAAGCAGCGTTACGTGCTGGCCATCGACCAGGGCACCACCTCCACGCGGTGCATCCTGTTCGACCAGCGTGCCCGGCTCGTCGGCGTCGCGCAGCGCCCGCACCGGCAGCACTATCCGCGGCCGGGCTGGGCGGAGCAGGACGCGCTGGAGATCTGGCGCAATGTCGAGCGGATCGTGCCGCAGGCCCTGCGGGATTCCGGTGTGACGGCCGACCGGATCGCCGCGCTGGGCATCGCCAACCAGCGCGAGACCACCGTGGTGTGGGACCGCCGCACCGGCACGCCGATCGGACGCGCCATCGTCTGGCAGGACGTGCGCACCGAGGAACTGGTCCGCGAGCTCGGGGACAAGCCGGGCGCCGACCGGATCCGCGAGCTGTGCGGCCTGCCACTGGCCAGCTACTTCGCCGCGCCGCGGCTGCGCTGGATGCTGGACTCGGTGCCAGGTCTGCGCGAGCGCGCGGAACGGGGCGAGGTGCTGTTCGGCACCATGGAGACCTGGCTGATCTGGAACCTCACCGGAGGCCCCGACGGCGGGCTGCATCGCACCGACGTCACCAACGCCAGCCGCACCCTTCTGATGAACCTGCGCACCCTCGCCTGGGACGACGAACTGCTGGAGTTCTTCGGCATCCCCGCCCGCATGCTGCCGCGCATCCAGCCCTCGATCGCGTCCTACGGCAACACGCGCCGGGTCGTGCCCGGCATCCCGATCGCCGCCGCCCTCGGCGACCAGCATGCCGCGTTGTTCGGCCAAACCTGTTTCGCGCGTGGGGAGACCAAGTGCACCTACGGCACCGGTGGCTTCCTTATGATGAACACCGGACGCGACCTGGTGCGTTCCGAGCACGGCCTGCTCACCACGATCGGCTACCAGATCGGCCCCGAGCCGGTCTACGCGCTGGAGGGGCCGATCGCGGTCACGGGATCGCTCGTGCAATGGGTGCGCGACAACATCGGACTGGTCACCAGTGCGCCGGAGATCGAAACCCTCGCGCGCACCGTCGAAGACAACGGCGGCTGCTACGTCGTGCCCGCGTTCTCCGGGCTGTACGCGCCGCATTGGCGCAGCGACGCGCGCGGTCTCATCGCCGGGCTGACCTCCTACATCACCAAGGGCCACATCGCGCGCGCCGTGCTGGAGGCGACCGCTTGGCAGACCCGGGACGTGGTGGAGGCGATGAACGCCGACTCCGGCCTGCAAGCCGCGGCACTGCGCGTGGACGGCGGGATGACCTCGAACAACCTGCTCATGCAGATCGTGTCCGATGTGCTGGATGTTCCGGTGCTGCGTCCGTTCGTCGCCGAGACGGTCTCACTGGGCGCGGCGTACGCCGCGGGTCTCGCCGTGGGGTATTGGCCCGACCTCGAGGGATTGCGCAACAATTGGCGCCTTGCCGCCCAATGGGTTCCGCGCATGGACGCGGAGCTGCGGGAGGACGAGTACGAGAACTGGAAACGCGCGGTCGAGTTGACCTTCGGCTGGGTGCGGTCGAAGAAGCGGGCGCGGCGGTGAGTCCGGGGCCCGGCGCTCGTGTCGGGAGCGTGGGTTAGCGTCGAGAGCATGCGGCTTCACGTGGGATGTGCGATGTGGACGCACGCGGCCTGGCAGGAACGTCAGCTCTCCCCGGGGGAGCGGTTGCGCTGGTACGCCACGTGGTGCAACGCGGTCGAAGGCAATACGACGTTCTACGCAACGCCGTCGCTGCGCACAGTCGAATCATGGGCGGCGCAATGCGATCCCGCGTTCCGCTTCGTGCTCAAGTTGCCGAAGCCGATCACCCACGAACGCAGACTGACCGGCGTCGAGCAGGAGCTGCGGTCCTTCCTCGCCGCGATGGAGCCGCTCGGCGAACGCATCCACGCCCTGTGGATCCAGCTGCCGGGTTCGTTCGGACCCACCGATCTCGGTGTGCTGGCCGGTTTCCTGCGCGACTTCCCGCGCTCGTACCGGGTCGCCGTCGAGGTGCGTCACCCCGCGTTCTTCGAGGACGAGCAGGCGGCGCGCAGGCTGGAATACGTACTGTCCAGGGTCGGCGCCGAATGGGTGCCGTTCGACACCACCGTGCTTTTCGACGGTCCGCCCGCCAGCGCGGCGGAACAGGAGGCGGCCGCGAAGAAGCCGCGGGTGCGGCGCAGGATGCGCGCGCTGACCGAATACCCGATCGTGCGCTATCACGGCCGCGACGACGTCCAGCGCACCGTCGACGGCTGGCGGCCGTGGGTCGGGACGGTCGCCGAATGGCTGCGTGAAGGCCGCTCGCCCACCGTGTTCCTGCACACGCCGGACAATGCGGGCTCGCTGGAGCTGGCCCGCCGTTTCCATGACGCGGTCAGGGCCCGGCTGCCCGAGCTCGAGCCGCTGCCCGAGCCCGCCGCCGCCGAGCCCATGACGCTGTTCTGACGGAAAACGCCTCCCGCGGCATCGAGCCGCGGGACCGCGCGGATCAGGCCTGCAGGCCGACCTCGACCTCGAGGGTGAGCGTGATCTTGTCGCTGATCACCGCGCCGCCGTCGGGCAGCGGCATGTCGATGGTGATGCCGAAGTCGCGGCGGTTGATCACGGTCTTGGCCTCGAAGCCCGCGACCGGCCCCTGGCCCATGCCGGGGTTGACGCCGAGGAACTCCACCTCGAGCGATACCGGCTTGGTGACACCGCGAATGGTGAATTCGCCGTCCACCACGAAATCGTCACCCTTCACCCGGAAACCGGTGGACTTGAATGTGGCCACCGGGAACTGCTCGGCCTGGAAGAAGTCCGCGGTGCGCAGGTGGGCGTCGCGCTGTTCGTTGTCGGTGGTGACCGAGTCGACCCGGATCTCGGCCTCGGCCGAGGCGCTGCCGTCCTCGCCGATCACCAGCTTGCCGGAGAAGTCGGTGAAGCGGCCGCGCACCTTGCTGACCATCAGGTGGCGCACCGAGAAGCCGAGCGTGGAGTGGGCGGGGTCGATGGCCCAGGTGCCCGCGGTGAGAGCGTTGGTGGTTCCGGTCGACATGACGTTTCTCCTTGATAGTTGAGACTTGAACTAGTTGGGTGTGAATGGGGGTGGGATCGGTCGGGGGAAGATCAGTGAGTGCCGAGCAGCTGTGCGAACGGTACTGGGTCGTCGTACGGATCGGCGCCACGCGCTCGCGGCGTGTTGGTCAGCGCGGCGGTGAATTCCGCTGCGGCGCGGTCGATCCGAGCGCTCAACCCCTCGGTCGCCGCGGATGCCCAGTCTTCCGACGCCGCGTACACCGCGGTGGGCGCGACCACCGCGTGCAGGTAGCTGAACATCGGTCGCAGCGCGTGTTCCAACGCGAGGGAGTGGCGCGCCGAGCCGCCGGTCGCGCCGAGCAGCACCGGCATCCCTGCCAGCGCGTCCGGTTCCAGTACGTCGAAGAACGTCTTGAACAGGCCGCTGTAGGAGGCGTTGAAGATCGGCGTGACGGCGATCAGGCCGTCGGCGCCTGCCACGGTGTCGAGCGTCGCGCGCAACCCGGTCGGCGCGAATCCGGTCAGCAGGTTGTCGGCCAGATCCCGCGCGTGCTCGCGCACCTCGACCACGTCGACGGTCGCGTCCGCGCCGGACGCGGACAGCGCCGCCGCGGTGGCCGCGGTGAGCCGGTCGGCGAGCAGCCGGGTCGACGAGGGCTGCGACAGGCCCGCGGAGACGACGGCGATGCGGGTCATCGGGTCGCCTCAACGGCAGCGTCGCGGGCGGCGACCAGGCTCGCGTGCGTCGGGGCGTCCGGCACGTGCGCCGGGCGCAGGGCCGCGAACTCTTTGCGCAGCACCGGCACCGCTTCCTCGCCGAGCAGGTCCAGCTGCTCCAGCACGGTCTTCAGCGGAAGGCCCGCGTGGTCCATCAGGAACAGTTGGCGCTGGTAGTCGCCGAACGTTTCGCGGAAGGTGAGCGTCTTGTCGATGACCTGCTGCGGGCTGCCCACGGTGAGCGGGGTCTGCTCGGTGAATTCCTCCAGCGACGGGCCGTGTCCGTACACCGGCGCGTTGTCGAAGTAGGGGCGGAACTCGCGCACCGCGTCCTGGGAGTTCTTGCGCATGAACACCTGTCCGCCCAGGCCGACGATCGCCTGGTCGGCGGAGCCGTGGCCGTAGTGCTCGTAGCGCTGCCGGTACAGCCGGATCAGTCGCTGGAAGTGCTCTTTCGGCCAGAAGATGTTGTTGGCGAAGAAGCCGTCGCCGTAGTAGGCCGCCTGCTCGGCGATCTCGGGGCTGCGGATCGAGCCGTGCCAGACGAACGGCGGAACGTCGTCCAGCGGGCGCGGCGTGGCGGTGAACGACTGCAACGGCGTCCGGAATTTGCCTTCCCAGTCGACCACGTCTTCGCGCCAGAGCCGGTGCAGCAGGTGGTAGTTCTCGATGGCCAGCGGGATGCCGTCGCGGATGTCCTTGCCGAACCACGGGTAGACCGGGCCGGTGTTGCCGCGGCCGAGCATGAGGTCGACGCGCCCCTCGGCCAAGTGCTGCAACATCGCGAAGTCCTCGGCGATCTTCACCGGATCGTTCGTGGTGATCAGGGTCGTCGCGGTGGAGAGCTGGAGCCGCTCGGTCCGCGCCGCGATGTAGCCGAGCATCGTCGTCGGCGACGACGGCACGAACGGCCGGTTGTGGTGCTCGCCGGTGGCGAACACGTCCAGACCGACCTCCTCGGCCTTGCGCGCGATCGTCACCATGGCGGTGATGCGTTCGTGCTCACTCGGCGTCCGGCCGGTCGTGGGGTCGGTCGTCACATCACCGACCGTGAAGATTCCGAACTGCACGACGCCTCCTTCGTTCTCAGTCTGACTCAATTTGGTGGATATGGCAACCAAAGGAACCGGGTGGGGTGCCCGAGTATTCCCCGCGCGGCGGTGTGACGCCGGTTACGGCAGGTATTCCGCCAGCCAGGTCCTGGTGAGTTCGCGGGTGACCCGCGCGCCCGTGTCGAGTTCGGTGGTGCCGAAGGCGTGTTCCATGTAGGGCAGCTCGATGTAGCGCTGCGGGACGCCCGCGGTCTCGAGCGCGGCGGCGTAGGCCGCGGTGTGCTCGGCGCGCACCAGATGATCGCTGGACCCCTGGATCAACAGGGTGGGTGGGGAGGCTGCGCTGACGTGCGGAGCGGAGCTCGTCGCGGTGTAGCGTTCGGGATACTGTTCGGGCGTACCGCCGAGATACTGCCGGGCCGCGTCGACGCCGAGCGCGGTCTCGGTGCCGGAAGCGGTGAGATCGACCGCCGGGTACAGCGCGACCGCGGCGCGCACCTCGGGCAGCTCCTCCGCGCTGCCACAGCTGGGCCGCAAGGCGCTCGCGTTGATCTTGTTCGCGACGTTGACGGCCAGATTGCCGCCCGCCGACTCGCCGAACGTGGCGATCCGCCGCAGGTCCCAGTTGTACCGCTGCGCGTTCGCGGCGGCCCAGGTCAGCGCGCAGGCGACGTCGGCGTCCGCGGTGTCCCAGCGGTGCTCGGTCGCACCGGAGAGGCGGTAGTCGACGTCGAGGACGGCGTATCCGTTGTCGGCCAGCCAGGTCGTGTAGGCGTCGGTGCCGCGGCTGCCCGCGACGAACGCGCCGCCGTGGATGCTCACCACCAGTGGGGCCGGGGCCGGTCCCGGGGCGGGCAGATACAGATCCGCCTGGATCGGCTGCCCGTCGACGGTCGCGTAGGTGACGGTCTCGTCCGGCGCGTCACCGACGGTGCTGAACGGGACGGCCGGGGCGAACGGAACCCAGACGCCCGCCGCGTCGTGCGCCGCGAACACCAGCGTCGCGCTCGTGACTACGGACAGCACCAGGCCGACGACGGCCACGCCGGTCACCGCGGCCGCCGGGCGCCGTCCCCGCTCGCCGGAGCGAAGCGCGGTGAGAGCGAGCCCGGTCGCGGCCACCGCCAGCACCATGTTCCACGAGCCGAGCGCGTCACGGACCGAGCCGAGCAAGAGCACCGCCGACTGCACGATCGCGTTGCCCAGCAGCGGCATCATCCAGGAAACCGGCAGGATCGCGATCAATTGGCCGAGCGCGAGATACCCGGCGAGGACTCCGGCGGATACCAGCAGCGCGAGGCGGGCCAGGCGACGCGGGGTCGCGGATTCTCCGGGCACGGTCACATCCGCTCCTGGCTCGTCGGCCATCCAAGGTCTCCGTTTCCGGTCGGGGCTGCCCTCCAACCTAGGTCGGTCTTCGTGCGTGCCGGATGCGGGTGCTGGTGAGTCGGGGCGGAATCGGGTAGCCGACTACGCGCGTTTTCCCGTGTCTCGTCCGCAGAATCGGTCGTCACAGGGTTTCGACATCGGGGTTTCGAAGGGATTTGCATGGCTGGTTATCACGATTGGTTGGCGCCTGCTCCGAATCCGGAGCCGCCCTTGGACAGCCGCGGGCGCGCCGAAGTTCGCGATCCCGCGCCGGCACGGGCGCTACCTTGCCGCACGCGGACGCGCGCCGTGTCCGGCCGGTCGAGTGCCGGGATCCGTAGCGCGGTGCGGCGTAGTCATGCGTCCGCCGCGCAGGCGGGGGACGAAACCCGCTCGGCGGCACGCCGGTTCGCCGAGTCGGCGGTGCGCATCGTCCTCGAGGTACTCGACCGTAGGAGACCCGTACCGCAACTGGCCGCGGTCGCCGACGCCACGGTCGTCGCCGCGGTGCGCACATTGCTCGACGCCGGTCTGGTGCCCGGTCACGCACTCGGCGTCGCGGTGCCGATCCGGGTGAGCGTGGCGCTCGTGGATGCCAGGACCGCCGAGGTCTTCGCCGCATATGCCCGTGGCGGTCGCCGTTTCGCCGTGGCGGCGAGGATCGTCCGGACGCGCTCGGCGGGCTGGCGGCTGACGGCGCTGCGCATCCGATGACGTGGTGCGTCAGCCGAGCTGGACGGATCGGCGCGCCATGCCGAACCAGTAGCCGTCGATGACGGTGCGCAGCGCGCCGAGGTCGTCTTCGCCCGCGCCGAGTGCGACGAACAGCGGTGCGAAGTGCTCGGCGCGGGGGTGGGCCAGGCGCGCGGCGGGAGCTTTCCGCTCGAAATCGAGCAGTGCGTCCAGGTCGTGTGCGGCCAGCGCGTCGCGGCCCCACTCGTCGAATTCGGCGGTGAAGGAGTGCACGTGTTCGTCGTCGGCCGTCAGGGCGCGCAAGTTGTGGGTGAAGAAACCGCTGCCGACGATCAGCACGCCCTCGTCGCGCAGGGGCGCCAGCTTCCGTCCGATATCCAGCAGCGCCCCAGGGTCCAGCGTCGGCATGGACAGTTGCAACACCGGGACGTCGGCGTCCGGGTACATCTCCTTCAGCGGCACGTAGGCGCCGTGGTCGAGCCCGCGCTCCGGGACGTCGGCCACGGCGACGCCGGGTCCGCGCAACAGGTTTCGCACCTTCTCGGCCAGCTCCGGCGCGCCCGGCGCGGGATAGCGCACCTGGTAGTACCGCTCGGGGAAGCCCCAGAAGTCGTAGACCAGCGGCACCGTCTCGGTGGCGCCGAGCGCGATCGGCGCGGCCTCCCAGTGCGCGGAGACGATCAGGATCGCCCGGGGGCGCGGCAATGCGCCCGACCACGCCGCCAGTTCGGTGGGCCAGCTCGCGTGATCGGCCAGTGGCGGAGCGCCGTGGGAGAGATAGAGCACCGGCATTCTTCCGGTGTTCACGCTGGTCATGGCGCTCCTCCTTGTTCGGCCGCAGGTAGTTCGAATTCGAACTAAATTGTAGCTGATTGTTCAAATTTGAACAATATGGTTAGGGTGGAGCTGTGGAGACCAGGTGGCTGAACGCGCGCGAGATGCAGGTGTGGCACAGCTTCCTCGCGGCGGGCGCGCTGGTGGGCCGTGAGGTGGAACGGCAGCTCAAGCGGGAAGGGCTGTCGCACACGCAGTACGAGGTGCTGGTGCGGCTCGCGGACGCGCCGGAGGGCCGCCTGCGGATGACCGAACTCGCCGACGCGCTCTACACCTCCAAAAGCGGGCTGACCTACCAGGTGACGCAATTGGAGAAGGCCGGGCTGCTGGTGCGCGAGGCCTGCCCGACCGACGTGCGCGGGGTCATCGCCGTGCTCACCGGCGCGGGCCGGGAACGGCTGGCGCAGATCGCGCCGGACCATGTCGCGACCGTCCGCCGCGTCCTCGTCGACGTGCTCAGCGCCGCTCAGCAGAGCGCCGTCGCGGAGGGCCTGGGCGAGGTCGCGCGGCGGCTCGCGCCCTGACTCAGGCCAGCGACGCCAGCCAGTCGTGCATCCACGACAGCGCGGTCGCGCCGCCGCCGACGCGGTAGCTGCCGTAGGCGGTGTGCGCCTCGGAGCGGTAGAACTGGTCCAGCAACCGGGCCCGTTCCTGGTTCGCCGACTCCGACAACTGGCTTTGCAGCAACGGGATTCCGCCGTTGGACATCAGATCGCCGACGATGGCGCCCATTTCCATCTGGTAGCGCCAGAGATCGGCCGGGTCGGGATGGGAGGTCTGGGCCAGGAAGCCGGCGAACCGGGTCACGAAATCGTCCGACGCCGTGGTGCAGTACAGATCGCCGACCGCGCAGATGGTGCGGGTCTGCGGGCTGACGAAGCCGAAGCCGCCGATGCGGGGACCGCCCGCGCCCGCGCCGCCCACCGGCGGACCGACCAGCGCGTCGGTGGGGGAGCGGCGCGGATCGGAGATGAGTCCGACCGCCGCGATCCGGTACGGCGGCACGACGCCGATCCCGGTGCCGATCTCGGCGGCCAGATCGCCCGCGGCGTCCGCGCCCTGGCTGTAGCCGAGCAATGCGATCTTGGTCGCGCCGCACGCCCTGGCCATCGCTCCGATCATGCCGCGCGCGTTGTCGACGGCCTCGCGTTTGGACGCGCCGTAAACCTCGGTCTCCCAAGGGAAGGCGGTCGCGGCGTAGCTGACGTAGTCGACCCGCACCGAGGACGGCAGGCCGTTGGTGACTCCGGCCAGCATCCCGGGGCCGGGGCGCTCGCCATCGGTGGTGGTTTCCCAGGTGCCCGGGATGGCCACCACGTACATGCTCGGGCACTCGGGCTCGGCGACGGCGGGCCCGCTGCCCGGCCCTACGCACGACAGCGCCATCGCCGTGAAACCGATGGCCGCCGAGATCCACTTCGATCGCATGGCGTTTGCTCCTGGTAAGTACAGGCGCCGCAGGCGCTCCCCGGCAGGAAAGGCCTTCGCCGGCGCCGCGCGGTGGTCGAACCCGGCCCCGTCGAAGGCTGCATTGAGACTCGGTGGTCTCAAAGTGCAGCCAGGATAGCGAGAGTGTGTGAGACGGCACAATCCGGGGCGCAAGTGACGCGTATCACAGCGAGTTCGGTCGCCTCGACGCTCCCTGATTGCTAAATGCCTGGTGCGAGCAGAACTGCGATGGCCTGTGCCCATCGGTCGATGGTTGCCGTGGCGGCGCGCTCCGAAGTGCGCAGCGGACGGGACATCGCGGTGCCGCGCAGGATCGCGACGGTGAGATCGCGGACGGCCGGATAGCCGGGGTGGGCGACGAGGCTCGGGCCGAACAGCGCGTCCACCACGCGCCGCAAGTCGCGCCCGGCTTCTCGTTCGGCCACGCGCAACGCCTCGGCAAGCGCCGGATCGGTCCGCGCGGCCGTCCACAGTTCGAACTCGGCTTGCGCCGCCGGTCGCGCCATCGATTCGTAGAGGGCGGTCAAGGCGCGCGGCACGGGATCGGCTCCGTCGCCGAGTCCGGCCGCGATCTCTCGTACCGCCGCTTCGTTGCGCGCGACCAGATGGCCGACCAGGTCGGTGATCAACGCGCCGAGGGTCGGGAAGTGATGCAGCAGCGCTCCGCGGCTGACCCGCGCGGCACGCTGAACGGAGAGGGTGGACAGTGCCCGGTAGCCCTGTTGGGCCAGCAGGTCGGCGGCGGCGTCGAGGATGCGGGCGCGGGTCGCCCGTTTCTGTTCCTCGCGTAGTCCGGCCATTCCGGCTCCCTCCGTCGGCGCGACATTTTCACAGTCAATGTTGACTGTCAATCGGCGTTTGCGCCAGACTGCGGAGACGGGTTCGGGACCAGCGTCGAAGGGAAAGCGATGACCGACAGTGACATCAGGGCCGATGGCGACGCGGGCGCGTGGTATCGCGGGTGGACCGAGCAGCCGGACTCACCGTGGGCCGGACGCCCGGACCCGGACGACGCACGCGAGTACCGGACGCTGACTTACGAGCGGGACGGCCGCATCGCGCGCATCACCTTCAACCGGCCGGAGAAGGGCAACGCGATCACGCCCGACACACCGAACGACCTGGCGCACGCGGTGGAACGCGCGGATCTGGACCCGCGGGTGCACGTGATCCTGTTGTCCGGGCGCGGCAAGGGATTCTGCGGCGGATACGACCTGAGCATGTTCGCCGAGCAGAGTTTCGCGGTGGCAGGCGGTCCCGGCGACGCGGCGGGGACGGTCGTCGACCCGGTGGTGCAGGGCCGCAATCACGATCCGGCGCGGACCTGGGACCCGATGATCGACTACGCGATGATGAGTCGGTTCAACCGCGGTTTCGCCAGCCTGATGCACGCGAACAAGCCGACCGTGGCCAAACTGCACGGCTTCGCCGTGGCGGGCGGCAGCGACATCGCCCTGTTCGCCGATCAGATCATCTGCGCCGACGACACCAAGATCGGCTACCCGCCCACCCGGGTCTGGGGTGTCCCGGCGGCGGGCATGTGGGCGCATCGCCTCGGCGACCAGCGCGCCAAGCGTCTGCTGTTCACCGGCGACTGCCTTACGGGCAGGCAAGCGGTGGAATGGGGCCTGGCGATCGAATCCTGGCCGGCCGACGAACTCGACGCGCGCACCGAGGAATTCGTCGCGCGGATCGCGCGCATGCCGATCAACCAGCTGATGATGGCCAAACTGGCGCTGAACTCGGCGCTGTACGCCCAGGGTGTGGCGAACTCCGGCATGATCAGCACCGTCTTCGACGGGATCTCCCGGCACACCACGGAGGGTTACGCCTTCCAAACCCGCGCTGCTACCGCCGGTTTCCGCACGGCGGTCCGGGAACGCGACGAACCATTCGGCGACCACAAACGCGGCCGGCCGGAGGGATGATTCGCTTCTGAGCCGAGTGAGAATCGGCCGAATCCACCGGCGCGAACGGCGAGGGGCGGTGGTCCGGTGACCACCGCCCCTCCTCCGTACGCCGGAAAATCCGTCAGCGGACGGGCGGGACCTTCCCGGTCGCCTCGTCCTCGAGGTCGTAGCCCAGCCGCACGTCGTGGGCCACCTCGCCGCCGCTCACCGTGATCCGGCTGGTCACCGCGGGATAGCCCCGGGCGACGACCGTGTAGTCGCCTTCGGCGAGATCCGCGACGACATAGCGGCCGTTCTCGTCGGTGCGCGTCGTCGCGGTCAGCACGCCCGCCGCGTCGAGCACGCTGATCTGCACGTCCGCGACCGCCCGGCCGCCGTCCGCCCACGCCGACCCGGCCAGCACCGCCATCGGCGTGAGAACGATGTCGTGGTGCAGCAATCCGCTGTCCGGCACGGTCAGCGCGGTCGCGCTGGGACGCATGTGCTCGGCGACCGCCACGACGGTGTACGTGCCTGGCACCACGCCGTGGCAAACGTAGCCGCCGTCGCCCTCGGCGGTCGCGGATCCGACGACCTCGCCGTCCAGATCGGTCAGCGTGATGGTCGCGCCCGGCAGCGGCTCGCCCAGGGTGCTGGACCGGACCACGCCGGACACCTCGCCGGAGCCGAGCAAGGTGATGTCGAATTGCTGCGGCCGGTCTGCGACGGTCACGTTGACCGCGGCGGGCTGATGTCCCGCGGCCGACACGATCAGCACGTAGTTGCCCGCGTCGGGCACGCCGACGAGGTAACTGCCGTCCGCGCCGCCGTTCGTCCGCGCGGCCTGCCGCCCCTGATGGTCGATCAGCGTGAGTGCGGCGGCGGGCACCGGCCTGCCGTCCTCGCGATGGACGTAGCCGTTGAGCGAACGGCCTTCGTGCTCGGCGCCGTCGAAATTCGCCCGCGGCTCGCGCAGGTACGCGCCGTTGGCCGCCGGTTCGCCCGAGGCGTAGCCGCCCGCGGCCGCGGCGAGCACCGGCTCCGACAGCGCCTGCGCGGCGCCCTCCCAGACCTGATCCGCGTCCCAGTGCGACGCGGCGGCCTCGGTCTGCTCGACCGGCGTCTGCGCGGCGGGCGCCGGAGTGTCCTGGAGCGGGATCTCTTTCATGAACATCAGCACCACGCAGGCCAGCAGCGCGACCGCGCCCGCGGCGTAGAACACCCCGTGCATGGAGTTGGTGAAGCCGGTGAGGATCGGCACCTTCAGCGCGTCGGGCAGCGCCGCGATGCCGCTGGTGTTGGACTGCATGCCGCTGAGCTGCTCGGTCCCGAACCCGGGTGGCAGCGCGCCGCCGAACGCGTCGGTGATCCGGTGCGGCAGCAGATTGAACAGAATGGTCAGGAACACCGCGACGCCGAGCGTGCCGCCCATCTGCCGGAAGAAGGTGGCCGACGCGGTGGAAACACCCATGTCGGAGCGCGGACCGGCGTTCTGCGCGGCGATGATCAGCGTCTGCATACAACAGCCGAGCCCGAGCCCGATCAGTCCGCCGATGGCCAGCGGCTGCCACAGCGGGCTGTCGTAGTGCACCTGCGCGTACAGGACCGCGCCGACCGCGACGATGAACGTGCCCGTCACCGGCAGGATCTTGTAGCGGCCCGTGCTCTTGGTGATCCGCCCCGCGGCCTGCGAGCCGATCATGATGCCGAGCACCAAGGGCAGCATCAGCAGACCGGCCTTGGTCGGCGAGTAGCCGCGCACGACCTGGAAGTACTGCGGAACCATGGTGATCGCGCCGAACATCGCGACGCCGACGATGAATCCGCCCGCGATGGTGACGCTGAAGGTCGAATTCTTGAACAGCCGCAACGGGATCAGCGCGGAGTCCTTCATGAAGAACTCGACCAGGAGGAACAGCACCAGACCCGCCGCGCCGATGCCGTAGCAGAGCAGCGAGCGATGCGAGGACCATCCCCAGTGCCTGCCTTGTTCGGCGACGATCAGCAGCGGCACCACGCAGATGGTCAGCGTCAGCGCGCCGAACCAGTCGATCCGGTGATGCTGGCGCTGGTGCGGCACGTTGAGGACCTTGGCGACCACGAGCAGCGCGAGCACGCCGACCGGGACGTTCACCAGGAACACCCACCGCCAGCCCTCGATGCCGCCGAGCTGTTCGTAGTCGGAGAAGAAGCCGCCGAGCACCGGACCCAGCACCGTGGCCGTGCCGAAGACCATCATGAAATAGCCCTGGTAGCGCACTCGTTCGCGCGCCGGGACGATGTCGCCGATGATGGTGAACGCCAGCGACATCAGGCCGCCCGCGCCCAGGCCCTGGAACGCGCGGAACGCGGCGAGCTGGTACATCGAGGTGGCGAAGGTGCACGCCACCGAACCGATCACGAACAGGCTGATCGCCGTGAGGTAGAACGGCTTACGGCCGTAGATGTCGGCCAATTTGCCGTACAGCGGCGTGGTGATCGTGGCGGTGATCAGGTAAGCGGTGGTCGCCCAGGCCTGTTCGTCGAAACCGTGCAGGCTGTTGGCGATCTTGACGATCGCGACGCTGACGATGTTCTGGTCGAGCGCGGCCAGGAACATGCCGAGCAGCAGCCCGGACAGGATGGTCAGGATCTGCCGGTGCGACAGTGACGTGTCCGCGCCTGCGGCCGGGTTCCGCGGAGCCCGGGTGGTGGAAGTCGTCATGAATGAGCCCTATTTCGGATCGGCTGGGTGTCGGGTGGTGGTCTCTATTCCTGCGGTGAGCCGGTCGAGCAGCGCGGTCAAGGTGTCGCGGTCCGATGCGGGCCAGTCGGCCAGGATGTCGGCCAGCCACCGGTTGCGCTGGGCGCGATTCTCCTCGAAGACGCGAACGCCTTCCGCGGTGGCCGCCAGCACGCACGCCCGGCCGTCGACCGGGTCGGCCCGGCGCTCGACCAGGCCGTGTGCCACGAGTTGTCTGCTCTGTCTGCTGATGGTGGATGCCTCGGCGTGCAGCAGTTCGGCGAGCCTGCCCGCGCGCTGCGGTCCCTCGTGCACGAGGGAGAACAGCACGGCGTAGGCGAGTCGCTCCAGTCCGTCCGGACCCGGCCGGACGGGCTGCCATTTCGCCCGGTTGACCGCGCGCATGAACCGGACCAGCCGCTGACCGAGTTCGTCGGCGGCCGCGAGTTCGGCCGCCGTGATCCGGCGCTCGCGAGCGGTTGCGGACATGACACTCACCTCGATGTTCCCCACCAGCACATTGATTGGCAACCACAACTAGTTGCTTTAAGCAACTATACATCCGGGTTGCCGGGGGTCTGCGAGGTGGGTCACGCGCCGGTTCCGTTGCTACCGTCGATGGCGTGTCCGAGTCGCTTGTCCGCTTCCGTGCCGCCTTGCCGTCCGATTGCCGATGGGCGCCGGTCGGCAGCGGGGAGTCCGGCGCCGAGGTGTTCCGGTCCGCCGACGGCTCCCGCTACGCCAAGTGTGCCGATCCCGGTGGGGTCGCGGACCTCGCGCTGGAGCGGGACAAGATCGTCTGGCTCGACAGCCACGATATGCCCGGCCCCCGGGTGCTGGACTGGCGGGACGGCGACGATGGCGCCTGCCTGGTGACCAGCGCGGTCCCGGGCGTGCCCGCGGACGCGGTATCCGGCGAGACACTGGGCCGCGCTTGGGAATCCATCGCGGACACGGTGCGGCGCCTGCACGAGGTGCCCACCGAGCAGTGCCCGTTCGATCGTGGCCTGGCGCGGATGTTCGCGATGGCCCAGGATGTGGTGGTCCGGGGTGCGGTGCACACCGAGTTCCTCCCCGAGGAACAGCAGGGCACTCCGCCCACCGTCCTGCTCACCAGGCTGGCCGGTGAGCTGGAGCCGAGGATGACCCAGGAGTTCGCCGAAGCCGTGGTGTGCCACGGCGATCTGTGCCTGCCCAACATCATCCTCGATCCGGAAACGCACACGGTGGCCGGTTTCGTCGACCTCGGGCGTCTCGGCATCGCCGACCCCTACGCCGATATCGCCTTGCTGCTCGCCAATTCCCGGGAGTCATGGCAAGACGAGCGGCGCGCCGAACAGGCCGACCGGACATTCGCCGCCCGCTACGGCATCGAGCTGGATGCCGATCGTCAGCGCTTCTTCCTCCATCTGGACCCGCTGACCTGGGGTTAGCTCGATCAGGCAGAGGGTTTGAGCAGAACGGCGGTGCCGTACGCCGCCACCTCGCTCATCGTCCCGGCGATCTCGTTGCAGTCGAAGCGCATCGCGATGACCGCGTTCGCGCCGAACGACATGGCGTGCTGACACATCCGCATGATCGCCTCGTGCCGCGACTGGTAGAGCAGCTGGGTGTACTCGGGGATCTCCCCGCCGCCCAGCGAACGGAAACCGGCGCTGAAGTTCGAGCCGAAGCTGCGGCTGCGCACGGTCAGCCCGGCGACCTCGCCGAAGACCCGGGCGATCTCCTGTCCGGGAACGTCGTTCATGGTCGAGACCAGGATGGGGAACTGCGGTCCCGGCGGCGGGGGCGGAGGATACGGCTGCGGCGGCTGGTGCGCGGGATGTTGCGGATAGGGCGGCGGCATCGGCTGGCTCATGTGCGGGATGCTACGGCGGCAGGGCGGCCGCGTCGCTTCCGTCCGCGGCGAGATCGCCCGGAGGCCCGGAATCGCACCGACCGCCCGGTCCCGATCGGCCGGTTTCGCGTGTTCCGGGACTGTCGTGGCGGAGTTCGTCCTTGCCTGTTGAGCATTCGACCGACAGAATCCGAAGAGATATGCAATGTTGTTATTGCGCAACGGCATTGAGAGGGAACCCACGGTGGCCGAATAGGCACCGGTAAAAGGGGGTGCGGCGAGATCATGTCGTCGAACACGTCCGAGCCCGGCGGCCGACGCGCCCGCCCGGGCCAGGTCGGGGCCGAACGCGTGCCCACGTGGCCCGGGATGATCTCCGCCGACGAGCCGCCGCCGCGCCGGGAACGCGACCGGCATCGGACCCACCGCGATCGACGCCGTGCCCGGCGCGGCGCTCGGCGCGCGTGGCTGGTCGGCGGTGCCGGGCTGGCCGCCTCGCTCGCCGCGGCCGCGCTGGTCCTGGTCTACACCGACGCGGCGTCGGCTCCTCGGCAATCGGCCACGGTAGCGGACCCGGTGCTCGGCGGCGGTCCCGGCTGTGAGCCGACCCGGGGCGCACAGTTGGTGCGCGGCAACGGGACCGGCTCCACGGCCTCGGGGCCGGACGTGATCCTGGCCTTCCAGCACGCCTACTACGCGACCCGGTCCGGAGCGGTAGCGCGATCGTTGACGGCGCCCGACGCCGTGGTGCCGCCGGTCGCCGTGATCGATGCGGGCATCGCCTCCGTCCCCACCGGAACGCAGCACTGCGTCATGATCACCCCCATGCTCGACGGACGCTACGACGTGGTCATCACCGAGTTGCGCCCCGACGCCACGAGCCGCACCTACCGGCAGTTCGTCACCGTGGTCACCGCCGACGGCGGATCCACCATCGCCAAGATCACCGCACCGAACTGAGTCCGATCTCCCTTTCGAGCGCGGGGACTTTCGTTACGATGCCACTGCCGGGGCGGTCGATCGGCGCGAAATGCGGTGCATAAGCGATCGATTCCAAGGGGAGGTCGTCGGTGGTGTTCGCACGGTGGTGCGCGGTTGTCGGAACCGCTCTTTCGGTGCTGCTGGCGATACCGGGCCCGCCGTCACAGGCGGAGCCGCGACTCCCGGCGGTGGCGGATCCGGCGCCGCCGGAGCAGGACCCCTTCTATCGGCCGCCCGCCGAGCTGATCGGCGCCCAGCGGCCCGGCGGAATCCTCGCCGCGCGGCCGGTCACCATCGCGAACCAGGCGCCTGGGGCGCTGGATGCCGAGGCATGGCAGATCTCCTACCGGTCGAACAACAGCGCCGACCAGCCCATCGCCGCCGTCGCGACGCTGCTGAAACCGCCCGCGGCGAACGGGAAGCTGGTGTCGCTGCACGCCGCCGAGGATTCCACCGGACTGTTCTGCGCGCCGTCCTATACCGTGCGCCGGTCGATGGGGGCCGGTCTGCTGGACGGGCAGATCGACCCGTTGCGCAGCGCTGCGGCGCTGTTGGCGCAGGGGTGGACGGTCGTGGTGCCGGATCATCAAGGGCCGAACTCGGCGTTCGCCCACGGCCCGCTGGCCGCGCGGATCGCCCTGGACGGCATCCGCGCCGCAAAGCGGTTCGGTCCGCTGGGACTGCCTGGACCGGATACCGAGGTGGCGATGTGGGGCTATTCCGGAGGTTCGGTCCCCACGTTGCACGGCGCCGAGTCGCGCAGCTCCTACGCGCCGGAGGTGAACCTGGTCGGCGTCGTCTCCGGCGGTACCGACGTCGACCTCGAGGCGCTGTCGCTGGCGGCGAACAAGGGGCCGGGCGCGGGTCTGGTCGCGGCCGCCATCATCGGTCTGGCCCGCGAGGAGCCGGAATTGGACGCCTACCTGCGGGCGAACGCGACGCCGACGGGACGGCGGTTGCTCGACGCGAAGGACAGCGGCTGCGTGCTGTATCAGGCCGCGACGGAACCGTTCCTCGACATCGACAGCCTGGTCCAGGGCGGTCTACTGCACACGCCGGTGCTGCGCGCGGTCTTCGACCGCACCAGAATGGGCAAGTCGGTGCCCGACGCACCGGTCTTCCTCTACCACGCGACCGCGGACTGGCTCGTCCCGATCGGTCCCGCCGACGCACTCGCCGCCGCCTACTGCCGCGACCCCGCCGCTCGCGTCACCTACATCCGTGACCACGCGAGCGAACATCTGACCCTCAACACCCTTGCCGAGCAGAGCGTGGTCGCTTGGCTGCGCGACCGATTCGCCGGGATACCGGTCGCCAACGGCTGCGCCGTCGCGGATATGGGGTCCATCGCGCTCGGTCGATGACGGAGTTCGCGTGACGTGTTACTCGAGGCCCGCGACCTTCCGGCAGCGGAAATCCAGATAGTTGATCATCTTCCAGAAATCCTTGAACGCCGGGTTCGTGGTCTGGCCGTGGTGGTAGCGGTAGTAGATCTGCTGGGCGATGACGGCCAGGCGGAACAGCCCGAAGACCTCGTAGAACGGCCAGTTCTCGGCGGAACGGCCGGTGCGCGCGCAATAGTGTTCGACGATCTGCGCGCGGGTCAGCATGCCGGGCAGGTGACTCGGCTGGCGGCGGGAAGCCCGCATGACCTCGTCGTCGTCCGCCTGCACCCAATAGGCCAGCGCGCCACCGAGATCCATCAGCGGGTCGCCCAGCGTCGCCATTTCCCAATCGAGCACACCGACGATCGTGCCGGAGCCCGACGGATCCAGCACCAGATTGTCGAGCCGGAAGTCGTTGTGGATGACAGTGGTGGCGACGTCCGCGGGCTGGTTGGCATCGAGCCAGGCCATCACCGCGGCGAAATCGCTGACATTGTCGGTGCGCGCGTTCACGAAGCGCCGCGACCACCCCGCGACTTGGCGGCCGACATAGCCCGCGCCTTTGCCGATTCCGGTAAGACCGGCCGCCTCGGGGTCGACCTGGTGCAATTCGATCAGGCAGTCGAAAGCCGTGGTGGACAACCGCTTCGCCTGATCGGGGGACAGGCTGGTGCCCTCCGGCAGATCGCCGCGCAGGATCGTCCCCGCCACCCGCTCCATCACGTAGAAATCGCTGCCGATCACGTCCGGATCGGCGCACCGGGCCACCATCCGCGGCACGTAGCGATAGTGCGGACGCAGCCGCTCCTGCACCAGGAACTCGCGGCCCATGTCGTGCGCGGAAGCCGCCTTCGTTCCGCTCGGCGGACGGCGCAGGATCAGGTCACGATCCGGGTAGCGCAGCAGATACGTCAGATTGGACGCGCCGCCGGAGAATTGGCGCACCTCGGGCGGCTCGCTCAGACCGGGAACCCGCTCGGCGAGCCAGGTGTGCAGGGCGGCGACGTCGAAGGCGTCCTCCGCGCGGACGGCGGTGGCCTCCGGAGCGCTCACCGGTCGGTCCCGTATTTACGCAGCTCCTGCCGGGCGATCACGCCGAGGTGCACCTCGTCGGGGCCGTCGGCGAAGCGCAGCGAACGAATGCCGGCGAACGCGCGCGCCAGCGGGAAGTCATCGGAAAGCCCCGCCCCGCCGTGCAATTGGATCGCCATGTCCAGCACCTCTTGGGTCATCCTCGGCACGACCGCTTTGATCTGGGAGACCTCGCTGCGCGCGCCGGCCAAGCCCTTGGTGTCCAGCAGCCAGGCGGTGTGCAGGACCAGCAACCGCGCCTGATCGATCGCGACGCGCGCGTTGGCGATGCGCTCGCGGTTCCCGCCGAGGTTGGCCAGCGGCTTGCCGAACGCGGTGCGCGACAGGGCGCGGCGGCAGCCCAGTTCGAGCGCGCGCTCGGCTAGGCCGATGGCGCGCATGCAGTGGTGGATGCGGCCGGGACCGAGACGGCCCTGCGCGATCTCGAAGCCACGTCCCGGCCCGGCGATCACGGCGTCCAGCGGCAGCCGCACGTCGGTGAAAGTGACCTCGCCGTGGCCGAAGGGCTCGTCCAGGTAGCCGAAGGTGGTGAGCATCCGTTCGACCCGCACGCCCGGGGTGTCCAGCGGAACCAGCACCATCGAATGCCGCTGGTAGGGGTGCGCCTCCGGGTCGGTGAGGCCCATGAAGATGACGAACTTGCAGTTCGGGTGGCCGATGCCGGTGCTCCACCATTTGCGGCCGTTGAGCACGATCTCCTCACCGTCCACCACGGCGGTCGCGGCCATATTGGTCGCGTCGGAGGAGGCCACCTCGGGTTCGGTCATGCAGAACGCCGAGCGGATCGTGCCGTCCAGCAGCGGTCGCAGCCACTGCTGCCGCTGCTCGATGCTGCCGTAGTGCAGCAGGACCTCGGCGTTGCCGGTGTCGGGTGCGTTGCAGTTGAACACTTCCGGCGCCCACCCGGAACTGCCCATCGCCTCCGCCATCGGGGCGTAGTCGACGTTGCTCAGGCCCGCGCCGAGTTCCGGATCGGGCAGGAAGAGGTTCCACAGACCCGCGTCCCGCGCCTTCTTCTTGAGCTCCTCGACCACCGGCGGAACCGCCCATGGCGATTCCCGCAGGGCGGCGGCGTGCTCCTCGTCGCGCGGCTCGATCTCGTCGCGCACGAACTGCCGCACCTGATCGGTGAGGCGGACGGCTCGATCGGAGTGCGTGAAGTCCATACCCATCCTCGAGGTCTGCTGAGCATTGCTCAACTTCCGGTCAGGTCATTGGTAGCATATTGTTGAGCATTGCTCAATAGAGGAGGGTGGATGACCGAGGTCGCCGTGGAGCCGGGCGGCCGGCGCTCGGCGGACGACCGGCGCAGGCAGCTGATCGGAATCGGCCTGGGCATGCTGATCGACCGGCCCTGGCACCGGATCACCGTCGACGCGGTCGCGCAGCAGGCGGGCATCTCGCGCGGGCTGCTGTTCCACTACTTCCCGACCAAGCAGGACTATTACGCGCAACTCGTCCGCGCCGCGTCGCAGCGATTCCTGCGCGCCACCGGCCCGGACCCCGACGCCGCGGACCCGCTCGCTTCGATGATCGCGAACTTCGTGAGCTACATGCGCAAGCGCAGCGGACCGCTGGTGGGGCTGCTGCGCGCCGCCGGGCAGGACCCGGTCCTCGAATCGATCATGGAGCGGATGCACGACGAACTGACCGATCGGGTGTTCGCCGCGCTCGGCAGGCCCGCGCGGTCGACCGCCGAGCGCCTGGTGGTGCGTTCGTGGTGGGCGATGGCCGAGGACCTGACGGTGCAGTGGTTGTCCCGCGACGACATCGACCAGGACCGGCTGGACTCGTTGCTGTTCGACACATTGTCGCGGGTGCTCGACTCGGTGGACGCCGAATGCCGGGCGGATCCGCCTGCGGAGTGAGCCGCCCGGTGCGAGAAGGTTTCCGCGATTCGGCGGGCCGGAATGGCCGCGCGAAATACTTGGTGCGCGGAAATGGCGGAACGCGGTCGGCCCGGTGCCGCCGAGGGGCGAATCTCGACGGCACCGGCGTATCCGAACGCGCTGCGGGAGCGCACGCGCCGCCGCGAAGGGAAAGCGCGCCAGTTCAGCATAGAGCGATCAATGGTCTGGCGCGCGGGGAAGGAAGTGCCTGCGACCGCCGGGAAATCACGTCGCACAGCGTGTGTCGTCCGCGGCACGCCGAATAGTTTTGCGAGATGGCAAATGAACAGTTTCGCCGGTAGCGGTGGATCGACTATGAATAAACCGTGCCGTTGCCATACGTGATCACTTGTCTGCCATCGCGTCTCCCGTGCGGGGAGCGCTGATGGTCATCGAACATCCCATCGAGGACGAGGTTACACAGCTGGCGAGGCGGGTCGAGAAGGCCCGTGGACGGCTCGCCTACCAGTTCGATCCCGCGCTCACCGAGGCGCTGTCGGAGGACGAACTGTATGCCGAACGTGAGCTCGCCGAACGGATTCGCACCCAGGAGCGCGGACAGCGCTGGAAAGAGGCGCAGGCTGCCGCCGCGGCATCCGACCGCGCCAGGCAGACCACCGAAGCGATCGAGAAGGCCGACATGCGAGATCTCCTGCTCGCCCGCAAGGCGATTGCCGCGCAGCGACGCGAATCCAGCCCGCACGCGAAGCTGGCCTCGCTGTATCGGCATCGGTCCTGGTCGCTGCGCGCGCTGGCGGGTGTCGTCGCGGCGGGCATGTTGTGGTCGGCGGTCAACGTCCAGCACAACATCGCTCCCGGCGGCGCGACCGATCCGCTCTACTGGTTCAGCTACCTGCTCGAAGGCATGATCAGCGTCTGCCTGATCATCATCATGATCGGCACGAACAAAGTCGCCGAATGGGGTGTGATCGACAACCGCCGCCAGGTCGCGACGGCCGAAGTCGCCCTGCTGGCGCTGACCGTCAGCCTCAACACCTATCCCTACTTGCGCGCGGGCGCCTGGTACGACGCGGCCGTGCACGCCATCGCGCCGGTGATGATCGGTGTCGCGCTGCTCATCCACGACGCCGCGAGCGCTCGCTACGGCCTCGCCATCGCCAGGGCCACCGAGCAGGTCCGTGACCTGCCCGACCCGGCCGAGCAGATCCGGCTCACGCTGCCCAGATACCGCGCGCCGGTCGCGCCCGAGGCGCCGAGCGCTCCACCCGAACAGCGGCACTACGAACCGCCTCCTGTTGTCCCGGCGCCCCCGGAGGAGATCGTCGAGCAGGACGTGGTCGAGGTCGCCGAAATCCAGTTCCTGCCGGAGGTCTCCGACGAGCAGCCCGTGGCCACGGTGAAAGCCGAGAAGAAGCGGCCGCCGGTCGAGGCGCCCCGCAAGCCCGTGCTGCCCGAGTCCATCGAAGATCTCGACGCGATGGCGGCTTTCGACGCGCGCCCCACGTCGCCGGTGCAGGTCAAGGACACCGACGTCATCGTCACCAATGGCGGTGCGCCCGCCGCCAACGGGAAGAAGCTCGCTGCGAACGAGCCCGCACCGGTATCGGCCGCGAAGGCCGAGTCCCGGCCGGCCGCGCGCGTGCCCGCCGAAGACTCCGCGGCGAAGGTGGTCGTCCGGCAGACGCCGCCGGCCAAGCCGCGTACGCCGGTGGCCGAGGCGGAGGTCTCGACGGCCGAGATCCCGGCCGTCACCCGGCAACCGCTGGCGGACAGCAAGAGCGACAGCTCGACGCCGGAGCCGAAGAACGGCAAGGACAGCCCCGCGCCCGACGTCGCGCAAGCGCCGACGGCTCGCCCGCCGGACATCTACGACACCGGTTCGTTCCGCGTCGCCGACATCCTCGAGCAGGAACTCGCCGAACTGCAGGCCGAACGCCGCCGCGCCCGCACCAGCAGGCAGCGTTCCGCCTCCACCGCGGGTCGCGAGTCCTAGCGAGTACGCCCCCCGGTAAGGATGCCCGCCGGCGCACCACGCGCCCGGCGGGCATCGGCGTCTTCCGGTCGGCGCTGGGATCGTCAGGATTCCGGGTCGGACAAAGGCGCTGTCTTCGCCCACTCCGCCCACTCGGCGAGGGCGTCGTACAGTCGGACCGCGGCTTCGACCGTGACACGCATCGAGCGGGTCTGCGGGGAGTCGCCGAAGTCCCCGCGGTCTTTGGCGTTCGCGTACTCGCGGTAGATTTCCGCCTTCTCCCGGTAGAACCGGGCTTCCCTGGTGAGGTGCGCCTCCAGTTCGTCGGAGTTCAACAGCCAGAAGAACAACGAGCGCAGGACCGGTTCCAGACGGATGGTGTGGTCCACATCGACGTGCACCAGCCAGCGGCGCAACTCGGCGACGCCGTCGTCGGTGATGCGGTACTCCTTGCGCCGGCGCGGGCCCTCCGCCGCCGCCTCGACCAGTCCTTCTTCCGCGAGCCTGGTCAGCTCCCCGTAGATCTGGGGATGCTTGGCGGGCCAGATCGCGCCGAGCATCTCCTCGAATCGGCGCGTCAGGTCGTAGCCGCTGCCGGGCTGGTCGGCGAGAAGTCCGAGTAACCCGTGACGCAGTGACATCGACGCTCCCTATTCCGTGATCGGTGGCCCGGCTGGAGCGTACCTCTGTCGTTCTGCCGTAGTTCACCGTCTTGACTGTTCCAACATGTAGATTTATACATGTTGCAAGGAACATGTGGTTGCCTACTTATGGAGGCTGATATGACGACTCAGGGTTCGAAGGCGGTGCTGATCACCGGTGCGGGCGGCGGAATCGGTTCCGCCACCGTCGAGGCATTCGCCGCGCGGGGCTACCGCGTCTACGCCGGAGTGCGGACGCTGCGAAACGCCCCCCGGTTCGGGCACGCGAACGTCGTGCCGGTGGAACTCGATGTGACCGACAGCGCGGGCGTTCGCCATGCGCTCGACGCGGTCGCGGCCGACCGTGGCCCAGCCGGGTTACAGGTGCTGGTGAACAACGCGGGCGTCATCGTGCAGGGGCCGCTGGAGCTGGTCCCCGACGCGGAACTGCACCGGCAGTTCGACATCAACGTCTACGGCCCGCACCGGGTCCTGGTGGCCGCACTTCCGCTGTTGCGGGCTGGCGGCGGCCGGGTGATCAACATCAGCGCGGCGAGCGCTCGCACCGCGATGCCGTACCTGGGACCGATCTCGGCGAGCAAGGCCGCGCTCGAATCGTTGTCCCACGCGGCACGCGTCGAGCTCGCGCCCTGGGGCATCCCGGTCTCTGTGGTGGAGCCGGGCGCGCTCGAGACGACGATCTTCGCCAAGGCCGAATCGGCGGCGCGCGAAGCACTCTTGCTGGCCGACGCCGACCGTGTCGAGCTCTACCGCGCACAATTGGCCGCCGTCGATAAGGCGCTGGCGGAACAGAAGACACGGCCGGTCGGCACGGTGGTCGACGCGATCGTGCGGGCAGCCGAGGCCAGGCGGCCCAAAGACTGCTACGTCGCGAGTTCGGACGCGCGCATGCTGCGGATGCTCGCGTATCTGCCTTTCCGCCTGCGCGATCGGGTGATCGCCGGTGCATTGGGCTTGGGCAAATCCGACGTAGCGGCCGGAGCGGCGCGATGAGCCGGATCGTGTTCGCCGGAGCCACGTCCGGGCTGGGACGGCAAGCGGCACTGCGGCTGGCGAAGGACGGCCACGACCTCGTGCTGGTCGGCCGCGACGCGGACAAAGGCGCGCGGCTGGCTCGCGAGACCGGTGGCCGGTTCGTGCGCGCCGATCTGGCGGTCTCGACGGGTATCGACCACGTCGCGGAGCAGGTCGCCGAGCGGTTCGACGGCGTGGACATCTTGATCAACAACGCCGGTGTCATGACGCCCGAACGTCGCGTGACCGGCGAGGGAATCGAGCTGAATCTCGCCGTCCATCATCTCGCGCCGTTCTCCCTGACCGGACGACTGCTGCCGTTGCTGTGTCGCGGCGGCGGCCGGGTGGTCAACGTCAATTCCGAAGGCCACCGGCAGTCGATGTTCCGCGCGGGCCCGGTGCGCATCGACTTCGACGACTTGCCGTGCGAGCGGAACTTCGACCCGTTCGTGACCTACAGCCGTACCAAGTTGGCCAACCTGTTGTTCACCTACGAACTGCGTCGCAGGTACCCGCAATTGACTGTGGCCGCATTGCATCCCGGCTTCGTGCGCACCGACCTCGGCCGAGAATTCCCACGGGCGCGGGTGGCGATGCTGCACCTGACGGCATTGTCCGCGCGGCAAGGCGCCGCGCCGGTCGTCCACCTGGCGACGACGCGGGATCTGGTGAACGGGGCCTATTACAACCGCTTCACCGAGACGCGCAGCTCGGACGCGTCCTACGACCGGGATACCGCGCTGCGGCTGTGGGAGGTGACCGAACGGCTGCGTGGCCCGTTCGCCGCCCCGGTTCGGGATCCCTCGCTCGACTGCTGAGAGCGGATCTGCCGAGGGCAGCAGGGGAACGGTCCGGCGCCACGCGTGCGGCACCGTGGAGCCATGGCTCACGGTGACAAGACTCCGATGTTCAGCTGGCGGGCACGCGAGCAACTGCTCAGTCGCCGCATCGTCGTGCTCGACGGCGCGCTCGACGACGACAACGGGACGCTGCTGATGACCCAGCTGCTCACGCTCGCCGCCGAGGATCCCGAGGCGGGTATCTCACTGTGGATCCATTCGCCGGGCGGATCGGTCCCCTCGATGCTCGCCATCCGCGACGTCATGCGGCTGGTGCCGTGCGAAGTCTCCACGCTCGCGCTCGGATTGGCTTGCAGCGCGGGACAATTTCTCTTGTCGTCGGGCACCGAGGGTAAACGTTTCGCGCTGCCGCACGCCCGGGTGCTGATGCACCAGGGATCGGCGGGCATCGGCGGCACGGCCGTCGACGTCGAGGTCCAGGCCGACGATCTGCGCTACACCGTGGACACCGTGCTCGGGATCATCGCCGAGGACACCGGCCAGCCGTTCGATCGGATCTACGAGGATTCGCTGCACGACCGATGGTTCACGGCCGCGCAGGCCAAGGAGTACGGCTTCATCGACCACATCGTCGACTCGTTCGGGCAGGTCGTCCCGCAACGCCAGCGAATCGGGATCTCGGCATGATCGGTCAGCCCCGGAGGCGGCAGCGCAGCGTGACCACGGAG
>NZ_JBEXME010000008.1:118856-249165 GCF_040610355.1 Nocardia sp. NPDC004168
ACGGGGGCCCGATCATGCCGGAAGCGGGCACAGCATGATCGGTCAGCCCCGGAGGCGGCAGCGCGGCGTGACCACGGAGGGGCCCGATCATGCCGGAAGCGGGCACAGCATGATCGGTCAGCCCCGGAGGCGGCAGCGCGGCGTGACCACGGAGGGGCCCGATCATGCCGGAAAGGACACAGCATGAGCACCTACACCATCCCGAATGTGATCGCGCAGCATCCGCGTGGCGGGGAGCGGATCACCGACATCTACTCCCATCTGCTCGCCGAGCGCATCGTCTACCTCGGCACGCCGATCGACTCCGGGGTCGCCAACGCGCTCATCGCGCAGCTGCTGCACCTGGAATCGGAGAGCCCGGAGCAGGAGATCAACCTCTACATCAACTGCGAGGGCGGCGATCTGTCCTCCATGCTCGCCGTGTACGACACCATGCAGCACATTCGTTCGCCCATACAGACCACCTGCGTCGGCCAGGCGATCGCGGTCGGCGCGGTGCTGCTTGCGGGCGGCGAGCCGGGCCGTCGCGCCATGCTCCCGCACGCCAGGGTGGTGCTGCACCAACCCGCCGCACGTGGACAGGGCGCGATTCCCGACCTGATCCTGCAGGCCGACGAGCTGGTGCGGTTGCGGGCGGAGATCGAGTCGATCCTGTCCCGGCACACCGGGCAGTCGGTGGAGCGACTTCGGCACGACACCGACCGCGACCGGGTCTTCACCGCGTCGGCCGCGATCGAGTACGGCCTGGTCGACCAGGTTCTGGGACGGCGCGACTGATCAGGCCGCCAGCGCCATCAGCGTGGGCCCGGTGCCGGAACGCGGCGCCGACCGCGGCAGGAGGGCGATCCTGCGGCGCGCGCGGAGTTCGTCCGCCACCTGGCCGGTGAGCTCACCCAGCGTGGTGGCGAGCGATCCGGCCAGGGCGGCGATCATCTCGCTCGACGGCTCCTTGCGTCCCCGCTCGACCTCCGACAGATACTGCGGGGAGATACCCGCCCGCCGGGCCGTCTCGACCAGCGTCTCGCCGCGGTCCTGCCGCAGGGTGCGCAACTGTTCGCCGAGCACCTCGCGCCACAAGGGTTCCGGCGGCGTTCGCGAGTCCGGTTGAGGGGTGCGGTCATCGCGTCCACCGGGAATCGAGTGCAGTCTCGGGTGCTCGCTCATGAGCAGAGCGTACGGTTCCGGGCCGCCGGAGTGCCCGGCATTACGCTCAGGGCGGACGAGCGGCGGGTCTTCGCGAATTCGGCGTGGTCGTCGCGGTAATCGGCGCGGAGGCGAGCATGATGGGAAACCGTGCCCGAGAACTCGAAAGTCCCCGATCTGAAACCGCGCAGCCGTGACGTCACCGACGGGCTGGAGAAGACCGCCGCTCGCGGGATGTTGCGCGCGGTCGGCATGGGCGACGACGACTGGGAGAAGCCGCAGATCGGCGTGGCCTCCTCGTGGAACGAGATCACGCCCTGCAATCTGTCTCTGGAGCGACTCGCCCGGGGCTGCAAGGACGGCGTCTTCTCCGGCGGCGGCTTCCCCATGCAGTTCGGCACCATCTCGGTGTCCGACGGCATCTCCATGGGACACGAGGGGATGCACTTCTCCCTGGTCTCACGTGAGGTGATCGCCGACTCCGTCGAGACGGTGATGCAGGCCGAGCGGCTCGACGGTTCGGTGCTGCTGGCCGGCTGTGACAAATCGCTGCCCGGGATGCTGATGGCCGCGGCCCGGCTGAACCTGGCGAGCGTGTTCCTGTACGCGGGGTCGATCCTGCCCGGCATCGCGAAGCTCTCCGACGGCAGCGAGCGCGAAGTGACGATCATCGACGCCTTCGAAGCGGTCGGCGCCTGCGCCCGAGGGTTGATGAGCCGTGACGACGTCGCCGCGATCGAGCGGGCGATCTGTCCCGGCGAAGGCGCATGCGGCGGCATGTACACCGCCAACACCATGGCCAGCGCGGCCGAGGCGCTGGGCATGTCGCTGCCCGGCAGCGCGGCGCCGCCCGCGACCGACCGGCGCCGCGACGGTTACGCCCGCCGCAGCGGCGAGGCCGTGGTCGAGTTGATCCGCCAGGGCATCACCCCGTCGGACATTCTCACCAAACCCGCTTTCGAGAACGCGATCGCGGTCGTCATGGCGTTCGGCGGCTCCACCAATGCCGTGCTGCACCTATTGGCCATCGCGCACGAGGCGAATGTCGACCTGTCGCTGGACGACTTCGCGCGCATCGGTCGCCGTGTGCCGCACCTGGCGGACGTCAAGCCCTTCGGCAACCACGTGATGACCGATGTGGACCGGATCGGCGGCGTGCCGGTCATGATGAAAGCCTTGCTCGATGCCGGGTTGCTGCACGGCGACTGCCTGACCGTGACGGGTCGGACGGTGGCGGAGAACCTGGCCGACATCACCCCGCCGGACCCCGACGGCAAGGTGATCCGCGCGATGGCCGCGCCGATCCATCCGACCGGTGGCATCACCATCCTCTCCGGTTCTCTCGCGCCGGATGGCGCCGTGGTCAAGTCGGCGGGTTTCGACTCCGACGTGTTCACCGGCACGGCACGGGTTTTCGATCGGGAACGGGCCGCGATGGACGCCCTCGAAGACGGCACGATCGCGGCCGGCGACGTGGTCGTCATCCGGTACGAGGGGCCGAAGGGCGGTCCCGGGATGCGCGAGATGCTGGCCATCACCGCGGCCATCAAAGGCGCGGGCCTGGGCAAGGACGTGTTGCTGCTCACCGACGGGCGGTTCTCCGGCGGCACCACGGGCCTGTGCGTCGGGCACGTCGCGCCGGAAGCCGTCGACGGCGGCCCGATCGCCTTCGTGCGTGACGGCGACCCCATTCGGCTCGATGTCGCCGAGGGCACGCTCGACCTGCTGGTCGATGCCGACGAACTCGCCCGCCGCCGCGCCGGCTGGGAACCGTTGCCGCCCCGCTACACCCGCGGCGTCCTGGCCAAGTACACGAAGCTGGTGGGCTCGGCTTCGATCGGTGCCGTCTGCGGCTGACGGATGCTCGATGCCGCGCACGACAGGGCCGAGTATCGAGGCCGCGCAGGCTGAGAACCGTTGCCGCCGATTGCATCGCAATGTCGTATCGAAGTACGCGGAGCTGGTGGCCCGGGCTCGATCAGGGCTGTGCGGCTGAGGAATTCGGTGCAGCGCAAGGCATCCGGTCTAGTACTGCGACCGCGCCTAGCTCTGTGAACTGGTTGTACGGCTCGACGGCTCGCCGCCAGTCGAGCTACGGAGGAGGGGATGGGTCGGGCCCGCGCGGGGGAATCTTACCGCGCGGGCCGCTTTGCGTGACCGCGCTGATCCCTAACCGGCGGCGGCTCGGGCGATCAGCTCACCGACTGCGTCGGGAGCGGACACCGAGACCGCGTGCGAGGCCGAGACCTCGACGATTTCGGCGCTCGCGCGTTCGGCCATGAACCGCTGCGCCTCCACCGGAATGTTCTTGTCCTCGCCGGTGACCAGCGCGAACGACCGGATGTCCTGCCAAGCGGTGGCCGTCGCGGGCTGTTGCAACGCGTCGAGGGCGACCGGTCGCTGGGTCGCGGCCATCAGCTCGGCCGTGGCGGCGGGCACGTCGGCGGCGAACTGCCGGTGGAATTCCGCCTGCCGGATGTAGAGCTCGGTACCGGTGCCCCCGTCGGGAAGCGGATAGGACGCGGCCCGGGTAGTGGGCCCGAGCGTCGATCCGGGGAACTTGTCGGTCAATTGCAGTGCGCTCTCGCCTACATCCGGAATGAACGCGGCGATATAGACGAGCGCTTCGACGTCGCTCCGTCCGGCGGCGGCCACCGTGATGACGCTTCCGCCGTAGGAATGGCCGACCAGAACGCTCGGCCCTTCCACGGAATCGAGTACCGACGCGACATAGGCCGCGTCACTGTCCAGACCGCGCAGTGGATTAGCGGCCGCGATCACGGGATGTCCCTGTGCGCGCAGCCGTTCGATGACCCCGTTCCAGCTGGACGAGTCGGCGAACGCGCCGTGGACCAGCACGATGGTCGGCGTGGAAGGACTGACGGGCTCGGTGCTCACAAGTGTGGTTCCTTCGAATCGGGTGGTCGGGGACCGGTCAGTCGGTGTACAGCGCGGACCGCAACGTCGCGACGGCCTGCGCCACCGCGGCTTTGGCGGCATGGGTGTCGTGCAGCGAGTTGACCATCACGAAGTCGTGGACGATCCCGCCGTAGCGCACCTGGGTGACCGGCACGCCCGCGGCGCGCAACTTGCCCGCGAAAGCCTCGCCCTCGTCGCGCAGCACGTCGGCTTCGGCGGTGATGACCAGCGCGGGCGGCAGCCCGGCCAGTTGCTCGGTGGTCGCCCGCAGCGGTGAGACGGTGATCTGCGCGCGCTCGTCGGCGCTGGTGGTGTACTGATCCCAGAACCACTTCATGCCCTCGCGGGTGAGGAAGTAGCCCTCGGCGAACTGCTGGTAGGAGCCGGTGTCGAAGTTGGCGTCGGTGACCGGGTAGAACAGCACCTGCTGAACGAAGGAGACGTCGCCGCGCTCCTTGGCCATCAGGGTCAGCGCGATGGCCATGTTGCCACCGACCGAGTCACCCGCGATCGCGATCCGGGACGAGTCGAGGCCCTTCGTCGCGCCCTCCGCGGTAACCCACTGCGCCACCCGGTAGGACTGCTCGTTGGCCACGGGATACCGCACATCGGGCGACCGGTCGTATTCGGGGAAGACCACGGCGGCGTGCGTGCCGACGGCCAGGTCGCGAACCAGGCGGTCGTGGGTGTGCGCGTCGCCGAAAACCCATCCCGCGCCGTGGGTGTAGATGATCACCGGCAGCGTTTCGGTGACGCCCTGCGGCTTGACGATCCGAACCCGCACCGAGCCCGTCGGGCCGCCCTCGACCGTGATCCACTCCTCGTCGACCTCGGGCTTGAAGATCGGCGCGTCCTGCACGGAGTCCACCGCCTTGCGCCCCTCCTCGGGCGGGAGCTGGTAGAGGAACGGCGGCTGCGAGGTCGCGTCGACGAACTCCTGCGCCGCCGGTTCGAGCGAGATGCCCAGCGGGTTACCTGACATGATCGTGCCTCTCGTAGAAGTGGTGGAAACTGCGGTTATTCAGGCGGATTGATCGATCGCGCCGGTGATGACGGCCACGACTTCGTCAGGGTGGGTCTGCATCACCAGGTGTGGTCCGTCGATCTCGACCACCGCGCGCATTCCGGCTCGCTGGTAGCCGAAGCGTTCGACGTCGGGGTTGATGGTGCGGTCGGCGCCGGACACGATGCCCCAGGCCGGTTTCGTCTTCCACGCGGCCGCCGAGGCGGGCTCGGTGAACGCGAACGCCGACAGCGGCCGCTGCGAGACCGCGAGGACCGCGGCCTTCGCCGGGTCCAGGCCCGCGGCGAAGACATCGGGGAAGGCGTCGATGGCGACCGAGACGTCCGTGCCGGGCTCGTCACCCTCGATCGGGTACGGCGCGTAGACGAGGTTGGCCGCCAGATCGGAATCCGGGAATCCGCCCTGTAATTGCCCGAGGCTCTCGCCTTCTTCCAGGGCGTAACCGGACACGTAGACCAAGCCCACCACGTTGTCGGCGACGCCTGCCACGGTGATGACGGCGCCGCCGTAGGAGTGGCCGGCCAGCAGGACGGGGCCGTCGATCCGTTCCACGAACGACTTGATGTAGGCCGCGTCCGCCGACAGGCTGCGGTTGAACACCGGGGGAACCACGACGCGATGGCCCTGGTCGAGCAGCCGTGCGGTGACGGGGGACCAGCTCGAGGCGTCGGCGAAGGCGCCGTGCACCAGAACGATGGTCGGACTTGCCGGGGCGGACATCGGTTTCCTTTCTCCAGCGCTCGGTGAGCGGCGCTGTGGCCGACTCAGTCTCGGCCGTAGGCCCCGCCGCGCGCCCCTCCCCACGGGCCACAAAAGCCTCCGTTCAGGACACGGCCTGCTCCAGCGCCGGATCGATCCGGGCGGCCGACCGGAAACGCTGCTGGTACTTGCGCGGGGAAATGCCAACGCGTGCCACGAAGGCCCTGCGCAACGCCTCGCTGGTGCCGTACCCCGCGGCCATGGCGGTCTCCGTCACGCTGTATCCGGCGTGCAGCATGTCCCTGGCCGTGCCGAAGCGGATGAACGCGACGTATTCCGCGGGCGAGCGTTCCAGTTCCGCGCGGAACAGCCGGGTCAGATGCCGGACGCTGACCCGTGCGTGGGCGGCCAGCGTCTGCACCGTATGCGGATAAGCGGGGTCCGCGCAGATCAGATCCACCACCCCGCGCACCAGCGGGCTGCGCGGCGCCGGTCCGGTGAGCGACGCGGAGAACTGTGACTGACCGCCCGCGCGCTGCATGTAGACCACCAGCGCCTGCGCGACGCGCCGCGCGACGTCGGCGCCGTGGTCCTCTTCGACCAGCGCCAGCGCGAGATCGACGCCCGCGGCGACCCCGGCCGAGCTGTACAGATTGCCGTCCCGCACGAAGATCGCGTCCGGGTCCACCTCGATCGACGGATAGCGTCGCGCGAGCTCGGTCGCGAATTTCCAGTGCGTCGTCGCGCGGCGCCCGTCGAACAGGCCCAGATCGGCCAGGACGAACGCACCGCTGCAAATGGACGCCAGCCTGCGGGTGTTGCAGGAAAGATGCCGCGCGGCCGCCAAGACCTCCGGTGTCATGAACTTCCCTGGTGGCAGCTCGCTGCCTGGAATCACCACGGTGTCGAAACGACCCGCGTCGGCCGCCGCGCAGCTCACCTCCACCCGCGCGCCGATCGAGGTCTGCGCGTCCTTGCCGTCGGCCGAGACCAGCACCACCTCGTACCCCGCCACCGACTGATCGGCCTCGACGAACACCTCGGCGGGCCCGACGAAGTCGAGCATCTTCACGCCGTCGAAGACCAGGATGCCCACCCGTTTGCTGGGCGAGGCGGCGAATTTGTTGGACATGTCACCATTATTGTGGAGGCACGGCTCCAGAACAAGCGATGTGCCGCAGTTCGCACGCCGATTGGTACGGTGAGCACATGGGACGGCCGCGACGATTCGACGAGTCGAACCTGCTCGACGCCGCGACCGAGTTGTTCTGGTCGAAGGGTTTCGACAGCACTTCGGTGGAAGACGTCTCGCTCGCGACCGGC
This sequence comes from Nocardia sp. NPDC004168, assembly GCF_040610355.1. Lineage (NCBI taxonomy): Bacteria > Bacillati > Actinomycetota > Actinomycetes > Mycobacteriales > Nocardiaceae > Nocardia > Nocardia sp. NPDC004168. The sequence continues at coordinate 125,965 of NZ_JBEXME010000008.1, forward strand.
GTCGGGAACGGGAGCATCTACGCCGCCTACGGCAGCAAGCGCGGACTGTTCCTGGCCGCGTTCGAACGCTATTGCGAGGGCCGTGCGCGTCTGGTGCGCGATGCCATCGGTACGGCGGGCGGTTCGGCGCGCTCCGCGGTGCGCGCGCTGTATCAAGCGATCATCGAAGACTGCGCGGCGCAACCGGATCGGCGCGGTTGCCTGATGATCAACAGCATCGCGCAGCTCGGCACCCGGATCCCCGAAGTCGCCACCATCGGCAGCCGCACCACCACCGAGATGGAGCGGGGCGTCGCCGACCGGCTGCGGCCCGCGATGCACGACGCGGGAGACGACGACGAAGCCACGCTCTCGGCGGTCAGCGCCGCTGTCGTGGTGGTCGCCCAGGGCCTGATCCAGCTCAGCCGTCAGGGATTTCCCGCACAGCGGCTGCACGAGATCGCCGATGTGTCGAGCGCGGCCTTACCGCGGGAATGGGCCGATCAGCTCGTGCACTGACCCGGGACGTCGATGGCCGTGCGTTCAGGGCAGTGTGCCCGCCGCGCGCCCGTTGGTGACGCGCAGGAGGTCGAGCTTCCCCGCGTCCTCGCTGCCGCCTGCCGCCGTGTAGGTGACCATGCGGAGGTCGGCGCCCGGGACGACGAGGACGTCGCAGTCGAGGGTGATGTCGCCGAGCTCGGGATGCCGGACCGTCTTCCGGTCGCTGGTGTGCTGCGACGCTGTCGCCGTCGTCCACAGCTGGGCGAATGCGGCGGAGGTGTCGCGCAATTCCCGCACGAGACGATCGAGTCCCGCGTCGGCGGGATAGCGGGACACCGCGTCCCTGAGATCGGCCACGATCGACGCCGCGAAGGCGCCGTGCCCGCGGTCGGACCGGAACGGACGCATCGAGGCGCGGGCCGCGCCGGTGCCGAAAACCGCACGGGCGAGGTTGCGCTCGCCGACCGGGACCAGCGCGGGGTCACCATGCAGCCCGCTCCACATGCCGTTCCACCACAGCAGCGTCCAGTCGGCGCCGAACACCCCGATCGGGACGTCGCCGAGGCGGGCGGTGAGCCGTTGGATGCCCGGCGGGACATGCGTGCCGATCGTCCCGTCCCGCGGGGGCAGCAATCCGGCTGCGCGATACAGCTCGTCGCGCTCGGTCCTGGACAGTTGCAGGGCCCGCGCGAGGGCGCCGACCACCTGCGCGGAGGGGTTACGCGCGCGACCCTGCTCCAAGCGCAAGACGTAGTCGACCGAGAGTCCGGCCAGCTGCGCGAGCTCCTCACGGCGCAATCCCGGAGCACGACGGCCGCCGGTCACCGGGAACCCGGCGTCGGCGGGCGCGAGACGATCCCGCCAGGCGTGCAGGAGCGCGCCGAAAGCGGAGCGAGCGGAAGCCATGCGCTCATTCTCGCCGCCGCGCGCCGCATCAGCCTGGGTACTGTCAGTCCTGGTGACGGGCGCGGCACTGGCTGCCGAGGGCCGCGGCGGCGACCATCGAGGCGACCGACGGGCTGTCATCAAGTGAAGGAGCCGCTATGCCCTCGACCATCGTAATGACCGGGGCGAGTCGCGGGATCGGCCGCGTCGCCGCGGAGCGCATCGTGCACGCGGCGCCGCAGGCGCATCTCGTCGTCGCCGCACGCGGGTCCACCGGTGCGCGACTCGCGGCCGAACTCGGCGCGGGCGGGCACCGGGTCTCGCACGTCCCGGTGGACCTCGATTCGCTGGACAGCGTGCGATCGGCCGCGGACGAGATCCGCAGCAGGCTCGACCTGGGCGAGCTGCCGCCGCTGCACGGTTTCGTGGGCAATGCGGGAATCCAGTACACGAACGCGCTCACCGAAGGGCCGGACGGATTCGAGTCCACCTTCACCGTCAACGTGCTCGCCAACCACCTGTTCATCCGCCTGCTCGAGGATCGCTTCCGCACTCCGTCGCGCATCGTGATCACCGTGAGCGACACTCACTTCGGCGACTTCCGGCACAACTTGGGCATGGTGCCAGGCCCGGTCTGGCGGTCCGCGGACGTCCTCGCCCGCCCCGGCGCGTTCTCCGAGCCGGGCACCACCGCCGCCGGGCGCACCGCGTACTCGACGAGCAAACTCGCCGCCATCCACCTCCTGCACGAGTACGCCCGCCGCCTGCCGGACGGCATCGATGCCATCGGCTTCAACCCGGGCTTCGTCCCCGGCACCGACCTCGCTCGCAACGCGGGTCGGGTCTCCCGGTTCGCGATGCGCCGCGTCCTGCCGGTATTGACCCGCACGCCGTTCGCGACCAGCCGCGCTGCCGCCGGGCGCCATCTCGCGGACGTCGTCCTCGGCGCCACCGCCGCGCCGACCGGCTCCTACGTCGACCGCGACCGGGTCGCCCGCTCGTCGGAGGAGTCGTACGATCCGCCGCGCGAAGCCGAACTCTGGGACGCTGTCGAGCGGCTCATCGCGCCTTATGCGGCCTGAGCCGGCGCAACTGTCCCTCCTGATCGGCAGAACCGGCCGGGTGATCGGAGAGAACTCGACGCAGGTCTTCGGAGCCGGGTAGGTCGAACCGCTCCGGATCACCGAGCGTCTCTCCGCGAGTCACCTCACAGGTAGGGGAAGCAATCGATATCGCGGTGCGTCAGGCAGGGTTGCTCGACGGGCCGCAGCCAGCGGGCGGGGACTCGCAGCGGTTCGACCTCGGGCAGGCGCACGGGCCGATCCTCGCCGTCGAACAAGGTCCCGCGCACCCGGAACACACCCATCGGCAGTCCGAGCGCGTCGGCTTGCTCGCTGGTCAGCATCACCGCGATGCGGGAGTTCGCGGTGATCCGCAGCCCTTCGACGGTGGTCGGCTCGCTGGTGTGGTCGATGTCGGTGACGGTGAGCCGGAACCGGCCGCCGCGCAGCCACGACCACGCCCACGTGAGCGAACCCGGCTGGTCGCAGTCGGGGTAGCGACTGCGTGGCAAGCGCTGCGGGACCAACACCATATAGGTGCACCCGACCTCGATATCGCGGGTCCGCATACCTTTCAGGGTGGCCGCAGCACCGGCTCATCGCAAGGAAACCAGCAAATCAGCGCTACACCGGGGCGGACCCGAAGGCGTAGGCGCAACCGGCCGCCGAAACCGCGCCGGAGTCGGGTATGAAAGCCGCCGCACGGGGTAGGCGGCAGGTGTGCGACTGGGTGTGCTGGACATCGGTTCGAATTCCGCGCAGTTTCTGGTGGTGGACGCCTCTCGCGGGGCGCCTCCGTTGCCACTGCGCGCGCTGAAGGAGCCGGTGCTGCTCGGCGAAGACATCGACGCGGCCGGGGTGATCACCGCGGACGGGGCGCAGCGGGTCGCCGACGCCGTCGAACGGGTGCTGTCCGAGGCCACGCGCTACGACGTCGACAGCTTCTACGCGTTCGTCACCGCGGCGATCCGCGACGCGCCGAACCAGCAGGCGGTGCTGGACAAGATCGAGGCCGCCAGCGGCATCCGGCCCCAGTTCCTCAGCGGCGTGCAGGAGGCGCGACTGACGTATCTGGCCGTTCGCCACTGGTTCGGCTGGTGTGCTGGCACGCTGCTCATGCTCGACATCGGCGGCGGCTCCATGGAGATCGCACTCGGCCGCGACGCCGAGCCGAGCCTCGCGCTGTCGCTGCCGCTCGGCGCGGGCAGGCTCACACGGGCGTTCTTCGCCCAGGACCCACCGCGCCGGTCGGAGCTCGAGCTGATGCGCAGGCACATCCGCGACTGCCTCGGACAGGTGCGCGACCGCTTGCTGTGGGAAGGCACCCCACGACACGTGATCGGCAGCTCGAAGACGTTCAAACAGCATGGCAGCGTCCGCAAGCTGGCCGCCATGCCTGCCGAGAAGCGGGCGGCCCTGCGCGGGGTCTCACCGGCACGCGCGAGTCAGATCCTGGCCGGAGCGATGGTGGCGGACGCGACCATGGCGGCACTGGACATCGACTGCCTGGAAGTGAGCCCGTGGGCCTTGCGAGAAGGGGTCGTCCTGGAACACATCTCCACGCGCGTCGACAGTGACCGGACGCTGCCGTTGCACGCGCTCAAGCTGCCGCGGCACGGCCCGGAGTCCCCGGTCAGCGTGCTCCCGCGACGGGTGTGATCAGGGGGATCAGCGGTTGCCGAACACTTTGCCGCCGAATCGTCCGAATGCGGCATTCATCAGTGGCGAGCGGGTGACCGTCACTTTGAGGCGGTTCAGAATGGGGGCGATGGGGCGGGGGTCGACGTCGCGAAGCGCCTCGGTGAGCAGGCGGACGGGTTCGGCGCAGGAGTCGTAGCGGTCACCGGGGGCTTTCGCGAGTGCCCGGTGCAGGATCGCGTCGACCTCGGGCGGGATCCAGCGGTGCTGTGCGGAGAGCGCCGGGGGTGGCTCGCGCAGCTGCGCTTCGGCGGTGGCCATGAGGTTCACGCGAGAGAACGGCGTGTGGCCGGTGAGCAGCTCGACGGCGGAACAGGCCAACGCGTACTGGTCGGTGGCCGGTGACACCGTCTCCGCCCGCAGCAGTTCCGGCGCGGCATACGGCACCGATACGACGACGAACCCGTTGGTGGCCAAAGGCGGTTCCGGCCGATCCAGCCACCGCGCCGAATCGAAATCCGAGATCTTCACCGTCGACTCGTCCGTCCCGACCAGCACGTTCGCCGGTTTCACGTCGAGATGGACCACTCCGTTGGCGTGCGCGAAATCCAATCCCGCCGCGACGTGCGTCAGTACGTGGAGCACCCGCCGCAGGTCCGGGTACCGATGCGGTGAACGCACCAATGTCGAACCCGTCGCGCCCGCCACGTACTCGTGTGCCGACCACAGCCTGCCGTCGGTTTCCCCGTGCGTGTACATCCGCACGATGTCGGGGTGTCGCAACGCCGACAAGATGTCGAACTCGTGCACGAATCGGGCGCGCGCCTCGGGTGACCGACTGTCCTCGGGCCCCAAGATCTTCAAGGACACCGGGCGTGACCACTCCGGATCCTCGGCCAGGTACACGTGGCTGCTGCCACCGTGTCCCAGCGGGGCCCGCACGACGAAGCCCGCGAACTGGTCACCTGGTTCTAGCAGCACCGCCTCACCATAGTGCGACGCCCCCAGCCGCACGCCGGTGTTTGCCTTCGGTGTGCCCAACGGCACTGCGCCCGCGCGGTAAGCGGGATGATGCCCGCCGACGCGCAGCCTGCGGGACGCGAGACTGCTCCCGCCGGCCCGAAGGTCGTGGCACGACACTTCAGGCCGACGGGCAGCACGGCGGTGGGTCAGACGAGGGTGATCTTGAGGGTGTAACCGGCCGCCGAGCCGTCGGCGGAGGTGACGAGGATCTGGTAGTCGTTGCCGTCGGCGACGAGATCGGCGTGCGGTGCCTCGTTGGCGACCTGCGGCCCGATCAGCGGGGCCACCGAGACGCGGGCATTGCCCGCGACGTCGAAGCTCAGGCGCTGCCCCGGCGCGGTGGCGATGGAGTAGCTGTCGGCCTTGCCCTGCCCGACGTTGCCGCTGATCTCGGCGCTGTTCTGGCCGGGAGCGATCTGCAGGCGTTGCACGACGCCGGGAACCGAAGGAATACCGGGCGCGGCCTGGGCGGTCGCCGCCCCTCCGGCCGCGGTGAAGCTGACGACGGCGAGCACCGCGGGCACGGTACCCACCAACGAACGAATCAGTCGAGAAGCGGTCATGGGCACCATCTTTCCTCAGCGCGTGTGCGAGATCTCATGCGGCTGCGGTAAACCGATGGCTACGCCCGGGGATCGCGCGTGATCACCGCACAGACGAAGGCGCCCCAGTGACCGATCACGGATGGAAACACCGGCAATGAACGGGAGATGTCGGTGCCTCATGCCACACTGGCGGTGTAGTCACCTGGCCAGAGGAGAACGAATTGGCCGACATTGATGACCGCCCCGTGGTGCGACTGGTCGCGCATTGCCGTCGCTGTCACGGTTGGCTGCTGTCGCCACAATCGGTCGCACAAGGAATCGGCCCGACCTGTGCGATCCGTGAACGCGCGGAGCTGCGCGCCCAATCTACCCGAGAACTCACTCTTTTCGACGTCGCGGCGTAGCCGGGGTTCGGTGCGTTGTCCGGCCGACCCGAAGATGCTGACCGGGCCGTCCCGCGTCGAGTCCATAGCCGAGCTGTGGCATGGGGAGCGAGACGGCCCGGCGGGCCGATGCGTTCAGGTCGTCGCGATCAGAATCTGTTCCGATTCGGCCGGTCGCAGCCCGTCGGTCCGGTCGGCGAAGTAGCGGCCGGTCAGCTCCGCGGCGGGGACGTGCCGGGTGGCGGCGAATCCCGCGTCTTCGGCCAGCCGCACCATTTCCTCGGGACGGAAGAAACTGATGAACGGCGTGCCGGATCGGCGGGCGCCCTCCTCGGCGAATCCGCGCATGACCTGTTCGTCGGCGTCGACGAGTTCGAGCGGCAGCAGGAAGGTCGTGACCAGAGCGGAGCCCGGCGCGAGCGCCGAAAGTTGCCGCAGAGTAGCGATATTCGCCTCGCGGGTCAGGTACATCGATACACCGGTGGAGGCGACGAGCGCCGGACGGGCGGGGTCGAAACCGGCCTCGAGGAGCCGCTGCCACCACGCGTCCACTTCGAAATCGACCGGAACCAGCCGCAACCACGGCGGGATGTCGAAGCCGAGTTCGCTGAGGCGCTGCCGTTTCCATGCCTGCGGTCCGGGTTGATCGACCTCGAAGACGGTGAACCGCGCGGCCAGCTCCGGTCTGCGCTGGGCGAAGGTGTCCAGTCCCGCGCCGAGTACCACGTACTGATCCACGCCGCGCTCGGCCTGCTCGGCCAGCAGATCCTCTACGAAACGCGCCCGCGACACGATGCCCGCGCGCATCGGCGCGGTGGACCGCGGATCCATGTCCGGGCGGTCCCGCCAGCCGTCCTCGGGCGCGGCCAGGCGTAGGCCGACGCGGTCGTCGAACACGTGCGGTGCCTGGTCGTGCAGCGCGTGCACGGCTCGCCACAGCGCTACCCGGACCGCGGTGCTGTCCGGCGCGATCGTCTCGGGTGTCATCGGCTCACTCCTCTTCCGGGGCCTGCAGGCTCCATACCCGCCCGTCCGGGTCGTGGACGGTCATCTCCCTCGTCCCGTAATGGGTCGGCTCGAAGTCGGTGCGGATCTCGACACCGTCACCCGGACGTACCTCTGGGCTCGCCACCTTCAGCACCAACCGGGTGCTCGTCTGCTGTGTCGGCGGCACCTCGGCCACGAAGACGTATGCTCCCTCGCCGTTGCGGAACTGGCCGGAGTTGTGATCGGTCTCGAAGTCGACCGTGAAGCCCAGCCCTTGCAGGAATTTCGCCATCCGGCCCCAGTTGTGGGTCTCCAGGAACACGGCCTCGATGCCATCGGTGGTCATTGTCGATCCTCTCCTTCGTCGTCGAGGTAGGCGCGCAGCGCGGCGGTGACCAGCGCCGACAACGACATCTCCGACTCGATCGCCCGATACTTGACCTGCTTGATCAGCTCGATCGGCAGGTAGACGTTGAACTGCTTCACTTCCTCGGCCACGAGGCAATGCTAGCAAACTAGCATGCTAAGGGGCAGGGTTCCAGCATCGACCGTCGATCGGGTCATCGAACCCGAGTTCGAGCACGACGCCGGTCGCTGTGGTTAAGATGAGCGACGCTCATTTTCCGTGGACGGGCGGGAGGAAGTCATGCCGCCGAAGGCTGTCGGTCAACGTCGTCGCCCCGCGCAGGCGCGGGCCAAAGCGACCAGGGAGCACATCCTGGACACAGCGGCGCGGCTGTTCGGCGAGCGCGGTATCGCCAATACCTCCACGAACAAGATCGCGGCGGAAGCGGGCGTGAGCATCGGCACGGTCTACCGGTACTTCGCCGATCGCGGTGTCCTGGTCGAAGAACTCCTCGAGCGGTTGCTCGAAACGGTGGAGCGGCGTTTCACCCAGCGTGTCTTCGACTTGTCGGGAAAAACGATGCATCAGGTCGCCGCCGACATCCTGGGCGTGATCACCGAAGAGCTGGTGGCCAATGCGAAGTTGGTGCGCGCGCTCGTCGCAGGCGTGCAGTTCTACAGCAGTGGCATTCCCGAGTTCGAACCGCGGCTGCGCCTGCTGGTGAAAGTGATGCTGATCCAAGTGCTCGGTCCGGGCGACGATCACGAGTACGACGTGATGACCTTCGTCGTGATCAATACCGGTTTCGCGGCTGTTTTGCGCGCGTCCGCCCTGGAGGTCGACGACCCCGCGCGCGCGGAGGCGATCGACATGACAGCGCGGATGATCGGCGCCTGGGCCGAAGCCGAGGCGGCGGCGCGCGCCGCCGTTTGAGCAGCTGTGGCGCTCTGCGCAAAAAAGTGAGCACCTGACCATGTATGTGGTGCGCATGAGCTTCCCAAATCGGGCTTTCCTTCATGATATTTGCTGGTCAGAGCTTATTTTTCCGTTACTTCCCCAGTCGCCGGAAGCGGAGTAGCAGCTGAGTCGGCCTGCGGTTTACCGTTTTTCCACGGACCGAACGGCAGATAGTGCCGCGGACACCGCGAGGTAGTCACGGTCGCCGATCGAGCGCGAACCCGACGCTCCCTCGGTTCCACGGCGACAAGGAGGTCACCAGTGACGATCGAGAGCATCGCCCACGTCGAATCGAACAACGCGCGGCGCGTCACGCCGCATACACCGAAAACCCATCGGGCCGCCGCGAAGGTCGTCGCGCACCTCATCGATTCCGCCGCGTTGCCCGGGGGCACGGCCGAGGCGGAAGCCGCTGCCGTGGTTCGGATGTGCCTGGAGTGGGCCGTCCAGCGATTGAACGGGCAGGAATCGACCGGACGAACCGACATTCTGCAGACAGCGGCGGCGGGATGGGCCAGGAAGGGGATCCCGATCGACGGCATCCTCCATGCGATCCACGCCGGGTTCAAATTCGGATTGGGCATGCTGTTCGCCGACGAAGACGGCCGCGCCGACCTCATCGCGGGCGCCGCCGTCACGCTCGAACTCTTGAACCTGATCACCGCGACGGTCAGTAAAGCGTATGTGCGAGAGTGCAAAGCCGTGGCGGCCGAGGACCACGCCGCGACGCACACCTTGACTTCGGCGCTGCTCGGCGGGCACGCGTCCTCGATGATGGCTCGCGAATGCGGAATACCGGTCGCCGACGAGTATTTCGTGCTCGCGGTCGCGGTGCCCGCGCATCCCGACGAAAGCCTGCCCCAGCTCGACAGCCGAGTCGTCGCCCGGCGTAAGCTGCGCCGCCTGCAGTCCGGCCTCGCCGACCTGTTCGACGGCCGGGCGCTGTCGCTGCTGTCGGTCGACGGAGGAACGATCCTCATTCCCACCACCCAGCTCAACGCCCTCGATCTCGACAGCGTGGTCGACAAGCTGTCCGCGGCGGCGCGGGTGCCGGTCACCGCCACCGTCGTGACCGCCGGTCCCCGGCAGGTCTCCGTCGCCGCTGCCCAAGCCCATGAGTTGCTCGACACCGTAGAGCAACTCGGACGCGAACCCGGGTTGTACAGATTCACCGAACTGGCGCTGCAATATCAGCTCACCCGGCCCGGCATCGGCCGCGATGTGCTCGGCACCCGGGTCGCGCCGCTGATGGAACATCCGGACCTGTTGGAGACGCTGCGGATCCACATCGACAACGACCTCAACCGCCAGCGCACAGCGCGGCAACTCCATGTGCATCCGAACACCGTCGATTACCGGCTGCGCCGAATCGCGCAGCTCACCGGACTCGATCCCGCCGACGCCAGGGGACTGTGGTACCTGCGTTCAGCGCTGATCGTCTGGACCGACGACGGCACCCGGCGGCTCCCCGCCGATGCCAGGCGAATGGCCGACTCGCGGTAGTCCGCAGGCCGCCTCGCCCCCTCGACAATCCGCGATGGAGGTGCGAAGAATATCCGGACGCGCGACGCACGCGCGGATGCTCATGGAGGTGCGTGCCGTGGCCGATCGAGTGCCCGGAGGACGTCTGGTCAGGAGCGGTCGGTTGGGCAGACTGGCCACAGGCCAAGCCGTGCGTGGGGTCGGAGCCCGGTTGTCGATGATCGGCCGGACCGAAGAGGCCCGGCGCGTACTCGCCGAACGTTCCACACTCGCGACCGCGCAGCAGGTTGTCACGGTGCTCGGCAGCATGAAAGGCGCGGCGATGAAGCTGGGCCAGATGCTGTCGGTCCTCGATGTCGACCTCGTTCCGGAATCGCATCGCGAGCTCTTTCGGACCAAGCTGGCCGAACTCCGCGATCAGGCGCCGGCCGTGCCGTTCGCGGAGATGCTGAAAGTCATCGAGGACGATCTCGGGCCGCCTGCGCGCGTATTCGCCGACTTCGACGAGACACCGATCGCCGCGGCATCGATCGGCCAGGTCTATCGGGCACGACTGCACGACGGGCGCACCGTCGCGGTCAAGGTGCAATATCCCGGCGTCGATCGAGCCGTCCACGCGGACATGCGCAATCTCGAGATGCTCAGCAAGCTGTGGAAGTCCATGTTGCCCAGCGCCGCCGACAATGCCGTGCTGGACGAGATCTCGCGCAATATCGGTAACGAACTCGACTATCCGCGGGAAGCCAGGACCCAGCATCGGGTCGCGATGCGTTATCGGGGGCATCCTTTCATCACGGTGCCCGACAGTATCGAAGAGTACTGCGCGCGAAGAGTTCTCGTAACCGAGTTCGTCGAAGGCGGCACTTTTCAGCAGATCCGGACGCTGCCCGACACCGAGCGTGACCGGCTCGGTGAGTTGATCTACCGCTTCTATATCAGTTCGCTGTTCTGCGACAACGAATTCTGCGGTGATCCGCATCCGGGAAATATTCTATTGGCGGCCGACGGCAGGCTCGCGTTCGTCGATTTCGGACTCTACGACCGGATGGACCCCCTGCATGTCGACTTCGAACGCGCATGTCTGCGTGCGGCCGGGGAGCACCGCGCCCGAGACCTCTACGAGGCCTGGGTCGGGCGCGGCATCATCGACCCGGATGTGGGGGTCACTGCGGAGGAATGCTTGGAATACGTATGGGCCGCGACGGGATGGCATTTGCTCGACGAGCGAATAACGATCACCCCCGAGGTCGCGACCGGTGCGGTGATTCTGGCTGTCGACCCTCGTGCCGCCCAGTTCAAAGGCATGCGGCAGCAGTTGCTTCCGCCCGAGCACGTGTTCTCGCGACGCGCGGATCTGTTCACCTTCGCCGTGCTCGGTCAGTTGCGGGCCACCAACAATTGGCATCGGCTCGCGCGTGAGTGGCTCTATCACGAGGACCCCGTCACCGAGATCGGGCAGGCCATCGCGAAATGGCGGGCCGGTTTGTGACGCCGTTCGAGTTTCCGGACCCCGCAATCCACTGATGCGCTGAATCCGGTGACCGACTCCGACGCCTTGCGTTTCGGATTTCGGTCCGGAAATGGGACTGCGTGACGGCGGTACCTCGTCGGCGGCCCATGCCATGTGGTGGATCTCGGTTTCTCTCGTTCTGTGGCCGCTCATATAGGTAGCCGCAACTTCGCAGTGAGCCGCCCAGAATCCGTTGCTGACCAGCATCTTTCGCCGAATTCCGTCCTATCGTTGCTGCCGTTCGACATTGCGAGGCGCGCCTGCCGGCAAGGACAACCATGCCGAAATACGGAAAGGCATTCGATGAGATCAAGCGTCAGTCGGCGAATATTGCGCACCGCCGTATTCACCGTAACCGCGACCATGACGATGGGGTTGAGCGTGCTGACCGTGCACGCGGCCCCGGAGACGGGTCCGACGGAGCAGCAGTTGGCCGATTACATCGCGGCGGGCCGTAAGGCAGCGCCGGTTGCGGATTCGGGGAGCGCGGGGTCGGGGTCGGCGTGTACGTCGGGGAGTGGTGCGGGTTCCGGGAATGGATCCGGTGACTGCTACGGGGGTTCGGGAAGTAGTTCCGGGTCGTCGGGTGGCTATGCCAGTGACACCGTGGGATTCGGTCCGCCGATGACGTCGTGGTTGGCGGCGTTCGGGTACGGATTGACTCATCCGGATGTAGCGCCGCCGGGAGCGAACGACTGGAACTGCAAGCCGACGGCGGAGCATCCGCGTCCGGTGGTGTTGGTGCACGGGACGTGGATGAACGCCTACAACGGATTCGCGTTCATGGGGCAGCCGATCAAGGATGCGGGGTTCTGCACGTTCACGTTCAACTATGGACGGTCGAATCTGTTGGAGGGCGGCGGTCTGGGGTCGGTGTTGCCGGGGGTGATGGGCACCGGTTACATCCAGGATTCGGCCAAGCAGTTGGCGGTCTTCGTGGATCGCGTGCTGGCGGCGACGGGGGCCTCGGAGGTGGATCTCGTGGCGCATTCCCAGGGTGGGTCGATGTCGAACTGGTACACGAAGTTCGAAGGCGGCGCGGCGAAGGTGAAGAACTTGGTCACTTTCGGTGCGACGCATCATGGGACGAGTCTCGACGGGATCGGCGCGCTGGGGCGGGCGATCAACAACTTCGGAATCGACGTGCTGGGTTTCATCGAGATTTTCGTGGGGCATGCGGGAATTCAGCAGACGATCGGTTCCGACTTCGTCAACAAGCTGAACGAACACGGTGACACGATCGCGGGGGTGGACTACACCGTGGTCGGTACCCGGTATGACGAGATCACCAATCCGTATGACCTGACGTTCCTGAAGGCGGCGCCGGGGGTGTCGGTGCAGAACATCACGTTGCAGGACGGGTGTGAGCAGGATGTGTCGGATCATCTGACGATGATGTATTCGCCGCGAGCGTTGTCGATCGCGTTGCGGGCATTGGACCCGGTGGGTCATCCGAATCTGGAGTGCACGTTCAACCCGTGGCTGCTGGGCGGGGGAGGCTCGCTGTAATCACCGAATTCTCGAGCGTGCGCCGTAGGCGGCGGTTCTAGTGGACTCCGACGCCGCGTTCCGGCGCACATTCGCCGCGAAGTCTCGGTCATCGACGCGTTGCCCCGATCGATGATCCACACCGCGGCGAGTGCCCATCGAGCGACCTGGATCCTCGCTCGATGGGCACACCCATGCGGTCAGTGAGCATGTCCGGCGAGCACCGGCCGACCGACCGGCTCAGACCGCCGCCTCCCAGGCGAACCCGTCCGGGTCCACGAAAGGGCCGATATTGCCGCGGATGGCGATCCGGTGCGATCCGGTGCCTTCCGGTGCGATGCCGGCGTCCTTGGCAGCGGCACGGCGCCCGTAGAGCGCCAGTTTGACCGACGCGGCCGGGGTGGCGAACTCCACGTACTTGCTGCCGAAGCTCTTCGCCACAGCCAGGCCGTGGTCGATGTAGAACTGCTTGGTCGCCTTGACGTCGTCGACCCCGAGGAGCACGACGAAATCATCGACTTCCCGGGTGGCCGGGCCGGTGTCCTTCTTCGATGACGTCGCCACCTTCCAGAGCGCGCCGTCCGGCGCCTGGACGACACCGCCGTAGCCCCAGAAGCTCTCCTTGACGGGCTTGAGCGTCGTCGCACCTGCGTCGACAGCGGTACCGACGAGGCTGTCGACGGTGCTCGGCTGAGACACCACCAGCGACAGCACATAGCCGCGGAAACCGCTGGTCGGAGCGTCGGAGGCGCGGAAGCGCAACTTGCCGCCGAGTCCGAACGCGGCGGCGTAGAAAGCCTCGGCAGCGCCCGGATCGGGCACCTCGAGCACGACGGAATCGATTGCGGCCTGATCAGTGGTGAGGTTCATGGCACCAACGCTAGGCGGCGCGCGGCGAGCGCCGCTTCTCGATTCCTGACCGGTCGGTTCCGGCGGCCCGAGATCCCGCCCGAGACCGTCCGGCGGATGTGCCACAGCTACCTGGCGGCCGCGGTGATCAGCCGCTGAATCCCTCGTCGGACCCGAGGCGGCCGTCGGGGGGCGCAAGGCGCGCCTGGTCGCCAGCTGCGGCGGGGCGCAGGGATCGGCTTGCTCACGTACGCCATGGGTGTTTACTGAAGGAGCGGTTCGGTTCGCCCACCCTTCGATGGCGGTTCGAGGTGCGTATGCCGGTATGGCGGATTCGCGAGTTTCGTGACGCTGATCTGGATCAGGCGATCCAGATCTGGGAGCAGAGCCGTATGGACACCGCGGGTGAGCCGGTGTTCGCGTTGGCGGAGGTGCTTGCGTCCGCGCGGGCGGGGCAGCCGGCGGTGGTGGCCGAGGTCGGCGAAGAGATGGTGGGTATGGCCGTCGCGCAGGTCCAAGGTGAGCGGGCGTGGGTGTTGCTGGTGGCGCTCGGTGCGCAGTGGCGGCGGCGCGGTATCGGCAGTGCGTTGCTGACCGAACTGGAGAGGCGGCTGCGGGCGGATGGGGTGCGGCGGATCTGCACGCTCGTTCCCGAGGGCGCCACCGGGTCGGTCGCGTTCGAGAATTCCGGCTATCTGCGCAGGACGGGTTTGGTCTTCTACGAGCTGGTCGAACCGTTGGCGCCCGCGCAGTCCAGTCTGCTGAGCGAGCTGGGCGGTCGGCTGTTGCCACCGGGGTTGTGGGAGTCGATGGCGGGCATGGACCGAGAGAAAGAGGTCATCGAGCGGCGGATCGTGTTGCCGTTGGCGCGCCCGGATGTCGCGGAACGTTATCGGGTCAGGCCACCCAAGAGCGTGATCTTGTTCGGACCGCCGGGTACCGGGAAGACCAGTTTCGCGAAAGCGGTCGCTTCACGGCTGGGTTGGCCGTTCGTGGAGTTGTTCCCGTCTCGGCTGGCCGCGACGGCCAGCGGTGGTCTCGCGGCCTCGCTGCGTGAGGTGTTCGCGGATTTGAGCGACCTCGATGAACTGCTGTTGTTCATCGATGAGGTCGAGGAGATCGCCGGTGCGCGCGAGGGGACGGCGACCAGCCCGGCGCACGGGGTGACGAACGAGTTGCTGAAGCTGATCCCGGTTTTCCGGGAGGACTACAGCCGGTTGCTGATCTGCGCGACCAACTCGGTCCGGTCTCTGGATTCGGCATTCCTGCGGCCGGGCCGCTTCGACTACGTGATACCGGTCGGCCCGCCCGACGAGCCTGCCCGCAAGGCGATCTGGCGGCGCTACCTGGGTCCGGCAGCCGAGACCATCGATCTCGCACGCCTGGTCCGCGCGACAGTCCACTTCACTCCCGCGGACATCGAGTTCGCCGCGCGCGCCGGTGCGCAGTCGGCGTTCGAACGCGCGGTCCGCGAGGAAACGAGCGAACCCGCCGACGTCGAGGACTATCTGGCCGCCGTCGCCAACACTCGCCTGACGCTGACACCGGAAATCCTGACAGCGTTCGAGCAGGACCAGGCCAACTACACCCGACTATGAGATTCGGCCACATTTGAGGCGTGCTTGCGGAGATTCAGGACTCGATACCGAGGAGTGGGCCGCAGCCTGTGGTGGACGCCTTCGCCGATCACCTCTCCGAGGCCCGCCGAAGGGAGTGCGACTCCATCAACAGTTCATAAGATCTGCGGCGGTCGCTCGGGTCGTACAGGTCGGTCTTGATCAACAACTCGTCGGCACCGGTGGCATCGACCAGCGCTTGCAACTGCGGTAGCACCGTGGCGGCGCACCCGACGAACACACCGGTCAGCTTGTCATCGGTGTTCCGAATATCCATATACCCGTGTGCTTCAGCGGTTTGCGGGCTGGGCAGTTGTATCGGTCGGCCCTGCCGTCGCCGGGCGACCTTCATTCTCAGCGATCCGGCCAGCCACTGGGCTTGCTCGTCGCTGTCGGCGACGATAACCGCCACACTGATGACGATGCGCGGAGCCGGGCACAGCGATGACGGCTGAAACGTTTGCAAGTAGCTTCGGACCGCATCAATCGTGCTCGAGGGTTTCAGATGGTGGGCGGCGGCGAACGGGAGCGCGAGGCTCCCAGCGATTCGGGCGGTATGGTCGCCGCTGCCGAGCATCCAGATTTCAGGCCTATTGCCCACGGCAGGCACAGCCGCCACGCGGCCACCGGCTCTATCCACCTCGAACAGCGCGAGCAGCGCTCGAACCTGATCTTCGAACGATTCGGCCGTGCGGTCGTGCTCGCTGCGTACGAGGTCGGTGATCTCGCGAGGTCCGCCGAGGGCTCGTCCGAGTCCGAGATCGATTCGCCCCGGGTGGAAAGCTTCCAAGGTGCCGAACTGTTCGGCGACCACGATCGGAGCGTGATTCGGCAACATCACCCCGCCGGCGCCGACCCGAATCCGCCGCGTCACCGAGGCCACGCGTTCGACAACGACTGCCGGTGCCGCGCAGGCCACACCCGCCATCCCGTGGTGCTCGGGCACCCAGTACCGGTAGTAGCCGAGATCGTCGACGAGCTGTGCCAGCTCAACGCTATTGCGCAGCGCCATCCTCGCGTTCGATCCCTGCGTGACAGGAGCCGTGTCCAGAACCGAGATACGAACCTCACGACGGTGTTCGACCATTCAGAGCACCTTTCCGCAGCGATATCCCGCGCTTGCTCAGCTCCCGCCGGCCGTTGAGCATCCGTCGTGCTCGATGCCGCGACGGTATCCGCGCTGACGCTGTGGATATCGTCGCACTGCCTCGTGCAGTCGCACCGGGCCGCAGCGTCCGCTCCCACGAATGCGGGTTCTCGGAGAGGCCAGCGCTCGCGGTAGTTCCTCCCGGTCAGGAACCCCGAACTCGCGTATGGAATCGCGGTCGGGGTTCCGTCGCGGGCTCTCGACAGTTCACCCGATAGGGGCGGCGACGAGTGTGCGGAGGGTCATCGGCTCGGCGAGCACGAGTTCGAGCACCTGCTCCACATGTCGGAAGTGCGCTGTCGTGAAGTGGTCGGCGAGAGACTGAGCGCTGGTCCACTCCTCGACGATCACCATCCGGCCGACGTGGTTCGGGTCGAGGTAGGGCCGGTAGGCCAGGCAGCCTGGCTCCTCCAGCGAAGGCTCGATCATCGCTTCCAGCGCGGTGCGAAGCCGATCCTCCTGTCCTGGCGCGGCCAGGCACTCGGCGATGACGGTGAGCGACATGTGATCTCCTGTGCGGTAGAGGTTCTCACGGCTGAGTGGGACCGGCGCCCGCGCCGGAGGCGGTGATCGCCCCGGCGATCTCGGCCAGGTCCGACGGCGTCAACGCCACCGAGTCCGCGCCGATCCAGCCGTCGACCTGGTCGGACTTGCGCGCACCGACGATGGCTCCGGTGATACCGGGCCAGGCAAGCACCCAGGCGATGGCCACCTCGGCGACGGTCACGCCGTGTCGTGCGGCGATGGGGCGCAGCGCGTCCGCCAACTGGAGGTTGGCGGTCAGGCCGGTGGTGAAGTCGTGGTGGGCGGTCCGCCAGTCCTCTGCGGGCAGACCGGCCACACGCTCGGCGGAAAAGGCCCCGGTCAGTAGGCCGGACTGCAACGGTGAGTAGACGATCACGCCGGTTTCGTGGGCGTGTGCCCAAGCGATCTCGGCGGCGGACGACCGGTTGATCGCCGAGAACGGCGGCTGGATGACGTCGACGTGAGCGATCCGCTCGGCGGCCTCGAGCAGGTCGGGCGTGTGGTTGGACAATCCGATCGCCCGAACCTTGCCCTCGGCCTTCAGGTCGGCCATGACCTGCCAGTACTCCTCCAAGGGGGTGGCGTTGGGCGACACCGCCCCGAAGCCGCCGCCGGCGTACTCCAGCGATTCGCCGGTGTCGGGATAATGCACCTGGTACAGGTCGATGTGGTCGACCCCCAGCCGCCGCAGGGAGTCTTCGACCTCGCGGCGCACGCTCGCGGGTTTCATGATCCGCCGAGGCGCGGCCGATGGGTTCTCCGGGTCCCAGACCAGGCCGACCTTGGTGAAGATGTACGGGCGGTCGGCCTGCGGCAGGCCGGAGATGGCCTTGCCGACCAGTTCCTCCGAATGGCCCAGGCCGTACACGGCGGCGGTATCGATCCAGTTGACGCCCGCGTCGAGCGCGTGGCGGATCGCGGCGACCGATTCGGCGTCGTCCGTGGCGCCCCAGCTGAAGGTCCAGCCCGATCCTGAAACGGCCCACGAACCGAAGCCGAGCCGGGTGATGTCCATACCGGTGGTGCCGAGGGGGACGGCGGTCAGGGTGGTCATTGCGCAGTGCTCTTTTCTTGTCGGCGTTCGTTTTCGGTGCCTCCAACCTTGGCGGCCGCGTCCCGGGCTACCCAGTGCCAGCTGGAGCCTGGGCACCGCATGACCAGGCTCGCGTCCGGCAGGCGCGGGGATACTGGCCGCATGCCATTGGACAGACGGGCGGAACTAGGCGAATTCCTGCGCTCCCGGCGGGCCCGCTTGCGGCCCGAGGAACTCGGCCTGCCGGACTACGGCGGTCGCCGCCGCGTTCCCGGGCTGCGCCGGGAGGAACTCGCGCAGCTCGCCGGGGTGAGCGTCGACCACTACGTGCGGCTGGAACAGGGGCGCACCCTGCACTTTTCCGAAGCGGTACTGGATGCGGTCGCCCGGGCGCTGCGCCTGAACGATGTCGAGCGGCAACACCTCTACCGGCTCGCACGACCTTGGTCGGAAGGCGACCGCGCGGATGCGCCGCAGCGGGTCCGGCCGGGGTTGCGGCGGCTGCTGGACTCGGCCGCCGACGTGCCCGCGTACATCGTCGGCCGCAACACCGATGTCCTGGCCTGGAACCGACTCGCCGCCGCGCTGATCACGGACTTCGGCGCACTGCCACCCGCACAGCGGAACCTGGCCCGCCTCGTCTTCCTGGACGAAGGCATGCGCAGCCTCTACGCCGACTGGCCGGAGAAGACCCGCGACGTGGCCGCCTACCTCCGACTCGACGCCGGGCGGCACCCGGACGACCCGGAAACGGCGGCGTTGCTCGACGAGCTTGCCGCGAGCAGCGCGGAATTCCGGAAAGCGTGGGCAGAGCACCACATCAAGGACAAGACCCACGGCCGGTACGTCTACCGGCACCCGGTGGTCGGCGAACTGGACCTCGGCTTCGAAACCCTGCGCTTCCCGGACGATCCGGACCAAGCGCTGATCGCGCACACCGTCGAAGACGGGTCGGCCTCGCAAACCGCCTTGCGGTTACTGGCGAGCTGGGCTGAGGAAACGCGGCCGGTGAGTTGAGACCACTCTTGCCATCGCGAGTTCCCCTCGTCGAGCAGCGCGCCACCACCGCCGTCCGGAGTCGATGGCACGCCGGATCTTGCGCACAGTGGGTATCTGTGTGAGCAGGTGTTGCTGATATCGCCACGGCATTTGTGGCCCGTGCCGAGCCGCCATCGCATAGGCGAGTTGCACGGGGCTGCGGTCGAGATACCGGTCAGCGTGTTCGAACCAGATCATGCTGGTGCGGGCGGCCGCCTGGATCGGGCGTAGCGCAGCGCGGCGCTGCGCATCGTAGTTCTCCAGCGCGTCGGTGAGCTCGGCATGCTCGTACAGGTTCTGTGCGAGCACGACGGCGTCGACAATTGCCAACCGGGTGCCGGAACCGATGGTGAAGTGCGTCGTGTGCGCTGCGTCGCCGAGCAGCACCACGTTGTCGTGATACCAGATCTTGTTGGTCACCTCGAGAAAGCGGCTCCACCTCGCCGCTTCGCCTCGTGTGGTGCTGAGCAAGGAGTGATCGTCGAGAGTGCGCGCGAATATGTTCTCCAAAACGCGCAAGTTCTCCAGATTGTCCTGTGAATCGAATCCCAGTCCACGCCAAGTCTGCGGTTGGCACTCGACGATGCAGGTGCTGACTTTCCCGGCAATCGACGGGTAGGCATGGAACCAGATCCATCCGGCCGAGGTGTGTTCGAAGGCGAAGGTGAATCGGGTGAAGACCTTGTCCGTACCGAGCCAGACATATCGATTCTCGCCGAGTGTGACGGACGTGCCGAAACGATCGTCAACCAGCCGCCGTACCCGGCTGTTCGCGCCGTCGGAGGCGACGATGAGATCGGTGTCGCCGAAGCCGGACAGATCGTGCACCTCTCGCCCATGCCGGACATCGACGCCCAGGTCGCTCGCCCGCCGGGAAAGTACGTCGAGCAATGCCGCGCGCCCCATGCTGAACCCGTAGCCCCCGAAATACGCGGCTCGGTCGTCACGCACATGAATTTCTTGCTCACGCCATAGGACTGACCCGGCCCGCACCGCCTGGGCGCTGTCGGGGTCATTCCGATACAGAATGTCGAGCAGGTCGTCCCAATACACGACGCCCCAGCCATAGGTGGACCCAGCGGGATCGCGGTCGATCACCGTGATGTCATGAGCCGGGTCGCGCCGCTTCATCGAAATCGCGAAGTACAGTCCGGCCGGCCCGCCACCGACGCACACGATCTTCATTTCGTCACCAGCTCCAGCCCGGTCGGTCGAACTCGGCTTCAGATGAGCCCTGCTCGATGCGACCGAGCCCGGCACGCTGTACGTGTCCGGGCTCGGTCACCGGCGCTAGAAGCTGCCCCAGCCACCCCAGCCGGGGTTCCACCACCCCCAGCCACCGTTACCCCAGCCACCGCCCCAACCCCAACCGCCGCGGCCCCAGCCGCCACCGCCCCACCCCCAGCCGCCGCGGCCCCAGCCGCCGCCGCCCCAACCCCAGCCGCCGCCGTGACCCCAACCAGGGCTGTCGACGAGCTGGGTCGCAGACGTGGGCGTCGTTGCGCGGGCGGTAGGCGCTTGCGCCGCGGCTGCGACGACCGGAACTGCGGCAACTGCGGCTATACCGGCGGCGGCCGCTAACCGGGCGAACTTTGTATGTGAATTCTTTCTGTCGAACATGATAGGGCTCCAGGGACAGTCCCGACCTGCCCGAATTGTACGCGTTTTCGCGGAATTGTAGAAGTTTCCGTGTTGCCCAATTTATAATGCTCGCCGCATTCCCTACCGTTTCCTGATCCGAGGATGCCCGCGTGCCCTGTGGAGGGGATGGAATCGTCAGTAAGTCCGGTGTATTCGGTGGCCGGGATCGATGAGGATCTTGCCTTCGATCCGGCCGGCGGCCAGCTGGTCCAGTGCGTCGCCCAGCTCGGCGAGCGCTATCGGGGGTCGGGCGAATTCGTTGCCCAGTTCCGGGGTGGCGGTGAGGATGTCCAATGCCGCCGGAAGGTCGGTGTCGCAGATGTGGGCCAAGGTCGTGTCGAGGGTGATCTCGCGGAAGATCATCGAGTGCAGGTCGAGTGTGGGATGTTGTTTCGGGATGCCGACGGCTTGGACTCGACCGCCGTCGGCGACCATGTCGAGGGCGGCGGCCAGTTGGCCCGGCGCGCCACTGGCTTCGATCACCACATCGGGCTTGCGGCCGCCGAGCGCGTCGCGGACGTCGGCGCTCAGCGCTGAGGAGGGCGGCAGGGTACGGGCGGCGCCGAGCCGTCTGGCGCGTTCGAGGCGGGCGCCGGGGAAGTCGATGACGGTGATGTCGTAGTCGCCGAGATGTTTCAGGCCGGCCAGGACGAACGAGCCGATCGCTCCGGCGCCGATGACCACGACATGGTCGCCGTCGCGTACCCCGGCTCGGCGGGCGGCGTGGATGCCGACGGCCAAGGGCTGCGCGAGTGCGGCGTGGTCGAGGGGGAGGCCGGGCGGCAGTCGGCGCAATGTTCGCACCGGAACGGCGACGTATTCGGCCATGCCACCGTCGAGGTCGAGCCCGAGGGTCTGGTATCGCGCGCACCGGTTGGTGCGGCCTTCGTGGCAGCGTCGGCAGGTGCCGCACCAGATCCCGGCTCCGCTGGCCACGAGTGTGCCGGAGGCGAGGTCTGTTCCGGTGTCGACTTCCACGATCTCGCCGACGAATTCGTGCCCGGGGATGATCGGGCCGAGGTGGCGGCTGTGGGGGTGACGGTGGTGGACGGGAAAGATCTTCGGCCCGGCTGTCCACTCGGCGGCGTCGGTTCCGCAGATGCCCGAGCGCAGCACACGCACCAGCGCTTCGGTCGCACCCGGGGTGGGGATGGCGACGTGTCGCAGACGGATATCGCGGGCGCCGTGGTAGACGGCGGCTTGCATCGTCGATGGCACAGAAGGTCCTCTAGGTCGGGGCGTGTTGCCGGACAGCGCCGTCGGGCCGGTCGTATGACGAGCGGCCCGACGGTGTTTCATACGGTGACGGGTGCGTCGTCGCGAGGGTCGGTCATCGGTCGGATGACGACGGTGTCGTCGGTGGCGCCGGAACGGGGCAGCAGCAGGGCGACGACGGCGGCGAGTCCGAAGAAGCAGGCACACAGGATGAGTCCGCCGCTGAAACCGATGTCGGCGGCCAGTCCGGCCAAGGCGAACGGCGCGAGCGCGGAAATGCCGCGGCCGACGTTGAAGCAGAATCCGGCTCCGGTGGCGCGGGCTCGCGTGGGGAACAGTTCACCGAGGTAGGAGCCGAACAGGCCGAAGAAGGCGGTGAACGCGCCGAACAGCGGTCCCAGCCACAGCAGACTGGTTTGGTGGGTGGTCACCGCGTAGATCGGCAGTGTCAGCGAGACCCCGGCCAGGGTCAGGATGATGGTCCGGTGGCGGCCGATGTGGTCTGCGAGGAACCCGAATCCGTTGTAACCGGCGAACATTCCCAGGTTCAGGATCGTCACGAAGACCGCGACCGAACTCGAGGGCAGGTCGCGTTCGGTCGTGAGGTAGGTGGGCAGCCAGGTCGTCGCGCCCCAGTAGCCGAACAGCGCGAGGGCCGCCATCAGGGTGCCGAGCAGGGTCGTGCGGCGCAGGCCGGGGCCGAGGACATCGCGCACGGAGACGACCTCGCCGGCGTCGGCGGCCTTGTGCACCGCCCAACCCGCGGATTCGGTGAAGAAGATCAGGACCACGACGACGGGGAGTGCGACCGCGGCGCCCGCCACGAGGAACATCAGTCGCCAGTCCGGCAGGAACCAGCCGGAGATGGTGGCGGCCATCGCGCCACCGGCGGGGAAGGCGCTGATGACGAAGGCGGCGGCGCGGCCTCTGCTGTGTTCGGGCCAGGTCTCCACGACGTAGGCCGAGACCACGCTCCACACCGCGCCCAGGCCGATGCCGGCGAGGAACCGCAGCAGCAGGACGGTCTCGAAGTTCGGGGCGACGGCGATCACGGCGGTGAAGACACCGAAGGTGACCAGCGACGCGATCAGTGCCTTCTTACGTCCGAAGTTGTCGGCGACGTAACCGCCCAGGACGCTGCTGACGCCGATGCCTATCAAGGTGGCGGTGGCCAGCAGTCCGCCCTGGGTGACCGATAGCCCCATGTCCTTGCGGATGGTTGGCAGGGCCATGGACAGCAGCACTATCTCGAGCGCGTCGAACAGGTAGGCGAGAAAACACCCGCCGAGCACGATCCAACGACTACGTCGCATCGCGACACCTCCAAAGTGGCCTGCCGCGGACATGACTGCGCGGCAGGGAAAATCGTGTTCGCAGGGAATGAAGCCCGCCCTGCCGGGCAGATCCGGGATCCGCGTGCGCGGACGGCGCGGTGTGCGGCCCGCGATAGCCGGCTAGGAGCCGTCGTGGGCGGCCAGGACGAGGTCGAAGTCGATGCTCGTCCAGCCGCGTTCGGAACGGGTGCCATCGGGCGTGGGGTCGACGGCATCGTGGCTCACGACGTCGACCACAAGGTTCTGCTTCACCCCGAACACCGCGTCACTGTCCAGGTACGGGTCGCCGGCGACGAAGATGTGGGTGATCAGGGTCCGGTATCCGGGTGCGGTGACCATGAAGTGCAGGTGGGCGGGCCGCATGGGGCCGCGGGCAGTGGCCGCGAGCAGGTCGCCGACCGGGCCGTCGTGCGGGATCGGATACGGCGCGGGGAGAATCGAGCGGAAACGGTATTCGCCGTCGTGGCCGGACCGCAGCCAACCGCGACCCGCCGAGCGGCCGTCGGGATACTGGACGTCGTAGAAGCCGTCTTCGTCGGCCTCCCACACCTCGATGCGCGCACCCTCGATGGGGACGCCGGTGACCGAGCGCACCTGGCCGGACACATAGCAGGGGATTCCGGCCGCACCGCGGGCGATGTCACCGCCGAGCGGCACTTCAGGGGCTGTGTCGACGAAGAACGGGCCGAAGACTGTGGATTCGGTGGCTCCGGGTTCGCGCGGTTCGTTGATGGCGATGGTCAGCATCGACAGGCCGAGCACGTCGGAGAGCAAGATGAACTCCTGGCGGCGCTGGTCGGTGATGTGCCCGGCGCGGGTCAGGAAGCCGATGGCGACCTCCCACTCGCGTTCGCTGAGCCGCACGTCGCGGGCGAAGGCGTGCAGGTGCTCCACAAGGCTGTGCATGATCTCGCGCAGGCGGGGATCGGGGGTGGCGTCGAAGCTGGCCAGCACCTCCTCGGTGACGGCTTCCTCGCGGTCGGTGGTCAGGGTTCGGTCGATGCTCATGTGGTGTGCCTCGAAGGGTCGGATCCCGACCATGCGGCGTGCAGCAGGGCACGGAGGCCGGCAGGAGTGACGGGAGTGGGGTTGTCGGCGGGTGCGATCGCGAGGATGTCGTCGCCGACCGCGGCAATGTCGAGTTCGGTGACGCCGAGTTCGCATAATCCTTTGGGAATTTCGAGCTTCTCGCCGAGTTCGCGCAACGCGGTCACCGCGTCGGGGCGGGCGAGCGCGTTGGCGATCCGGTCTCCGGCCTGCGGCGCGTTGGGCAGGTTGTAGGCCAGCACGTACGGCAGGACGATGGCGTGTGTCTGCGCGTGGGGCAGATCGAACGCGCCACCCAGGACGTGGCAGATCTTGTGGTGCAGACCGGATCCGGCGACGGCGAACGCCGATCCTGCGAGGTAGGCGCCGAGCAGCAGTTCACCGCGTGCCGCGAGATCCGAGGGCGCGGCGTGGATGGTGGGTAATCCGTTGACCAGATGGCGAATACCGGCTTCGGCGACAGCACTCGAGATCGGGTTGCGCTGCGGCGCCCAGAACGCTTCGACGCAGTGGGCCATCGCGTTGAGACCGCTGGCGACCGAGAGGTCCACCGGGAGCGAAACAGTCAGTTCGGGGTCGTAGATCACGGTGCGGGGCAGGACCCGTTGATCGGTGCCGGTGGTCTTGCGGCCTCGATCGGTCAGCCCCCACACCGGCGTGACTTCCGAGCCCGCGTAGGTGGTGGGCACCGCGAGGATCGGCAGCCCGGTGGTCAGGGCGACGGCCTTGGCGGTTCCGGTGGTCGACCCGCCGCCGACCGACAGCACGAGATCGGCATGTTCGGCGGCGGCGCGGGCGCGTTCGGCGACCTCGGTGGGCACGTGCGGACGCACGTCGGTGAATGTCGCGATCACCCTGTCGGCGAACGGCGCGCACAACCGCGCCCCGATCACACCTTCCTGGCCGGTGCCGATGAGCAGGATCCGTTTCGCGCCGAGACGGTCGATCTCGCCGAGCAGCTGGGTGCGCGCTGCGCCCGCACCGAAGACGACGCGGCCGGGCAACCCGTCGTAGGTGAAACTCGTCATCGGCGTTCACCCGCCGGGATGACGGTGGGCTGGAATGCGAGCAACAGCCATTCGTCGTTCTCGTACACCCAGACCGCGAGTACTCGGTTGGCCAGCGTCTTGCGGACGCCGGCGGCGGTGATCTCGGCGTGCATCTCACCGACGACGATCGCGGTGTCCGCGGCGACGACGACCCGTGTGACCGGGTGGTCGATGCGGTGGTAGCGGTAGTGACCGGTGCGGAGTTTCTCGAGGTAGCTGTCGCGGGTGTCGACCTCGGCGTTGGAATGGGTGTAGACGAGGTCGGGGTGGGCCAGCGCGGCGAAACGGTCGAACTCGCCGGTGAGGACCGCGGCGTAGCGCCGATCCTCGAGCCCCCGGATGGCGGTCTCGATGCTGGCAGCGGTCATGGTTGCGCCGGTCATGGGCGCGCTCCTGTCTGTTCGAGTTCGGCAGCGGTCGTGTGGTTCGGTTTCTCCGCGCGATCGCGCAGGGCGGTGAGTACTCGGGCCATGTCGGCCTCGGCGAGGCCGGCGTCCACGGCTTTGTCGAGGACGGACAGCGCCGCTTCGGAGCCGGGCAGGTCGAGCCCGTGTCGGTGGGCGAGGTCCAGGGCCAGACCGAGGTCTTTGCGGATGAGGGAGACCGGGGCCGCGACGGCGGTGGACTCCGGTGTGAGATACGTCTGGCGTTTGTAGCCGACGTACGGGGCTCCGGCGGCGCTGCCGCTCAGGATGTCGTAGAAGACACCGAGGTCGAGATCGGCGGCCTCGGCGATCAGCAGGCCTTCGGCGACAGCCTGGTTGAGCCCGGCCAGCACCGCGTTGACGGCGAGTTTGGCCGCCGAGCCCGCACCGACCGGGCCCGCGTGGAACTGCGCCGCGGTCATCGCGGCCAGTACCGGGCGGGCACGCTCGAACTGGTCGGCCGACGCGCCGACCATCGTGGTGATGGACGCGGTCTCGGCCATGGAGACGCTGCCCGAGACCGGCGCGTCGATGAGCTGGAGGTGGGGCAGTTCGCCGAGTGCGCGCACGGCTTCGGGGCCGATGGTGCCCATCACGATGTGCAGGTGACCGGGCCGCGCGGCGCGCAGCACTTCGCTCACCACGGTGAAGGTGGAGGGACCGTCTGGCAGCATGCTGATCGACAGCGAGGCGGCGGTGAGGTCCTGCGCGGAGGCGACCGCGGTCGCTCCCTGCGGAGTCAGTCCGGGAACGGGGTCGTAGGCGAGGACGGAGTGGCCCGCCCGGACCAGATGCGTCGCCATCGGATGTCCCATACGGCCCAGGCCGGCGAATCCGATCAGCATGACCGCCTCCCTCGTTCGGACATCGCGTGTCGCGCGAGCGGTGGCACGGCTGCCGTGGGGTGACGCGCTGCGAGGAAAGACATGGGTCTCCTTCGTCATCGGTGACCGGAATGGACGCACTCGTGAGAGTGACGTTCAGTATCATGGAACAAAATTCCACATAGTGTCAAGTAACACCAAACATGATGATTGATAGAAGGTAGCTATTCGATCGGAGGATTTCCGCCATGTCGGACACTGGAAAGGACTTCTCGTCACTACGTAAACTGTTGTGCCGAAGCCAATTAGAGGCTTCAGTGGCCATGTTCGACGCGACTCGGTCCAGGACGGCGCAGACGCGGATGCCTCAGCGGCGATGTTGCCGGACTGTGATGCCAGGCCGAACGCCGATCGCGCTGGCATGCGAACGACCCGCATAGTGTTCACTGTGAATGAATGATCGAGGGCGTCCGGATGAAAGGGTGAGCCGATGGAGGACAGGATCGGATCGGCGTTGCGGCAGGCTCGCCTCGAGCAGAAACTGAGTCTGCGCGGCTTGGCGGCCGCCGCAGGCATCTCGGCCAGCCAGCTCTCCCAGATCGAGACCGGCAAATCCCAGCCCTCGGTGAGCACTCTCTATGCCCTGGTGACCCACCTCGGCGTCTCACTCGACGAGTTGCTGGGGATCGGACAGACGCGCCCGGACGCCGACCGCGCCGCAGAACCCCGCCGCCAGTCCACGGGGGTCGTGCAGCGGGCCGCCGACAATCCGGTGTTGGAGATGGCAAACGGGGTCCGGTGGGAACGGCTGGCGGTCGATCCGCGCGCCGACGTCGACGCACTGCTGGTGACCTATCAGCCGGGTGCGGCCAGTTCCGTCGACCGGACGATGATGCGCCACCAGGGAACCGAGTACGCCTACCTGCTCGCGGGTGAGTTGACGCTGCTGCTCGACTTCGACCGGCATCGTGTCGCCGCAGGCGACTCGCTGTGCTTCGACTCCACCAGGCCGCACATGTACGTCAATCAGGGGGCCGAACCGGCGACGGGAGTGTGGTTCGTCTCCGGTCGCCACAATCCCGGTCCCTCGCGGACCTGGGTCGCCGAACAACTCGGCGAGGCCGGAGCGCAGGCGTCCCCGCGGGTCACCAACGCCGTCGACGTGCTGAGCCTGCTCGGAGCGGTCGGCGCGCCGCCCGGCGAACGCGACACGGAGGTCGCGCCGCACGGGGACGCCTGAGCAACCCTCGCTCAGGCGAATCCGAGCAGGCAAGGGCCTTCTCGGTGGCCGGGATCGGTCCGATGCCCATGATGGCGGACGGAATTGCCGCCGTCACCGCGGAGTTCTTGCCGCCCATGGTGATTCGATCACGGGCGAGGTGGTCGTGCAGAGCCGCGCCTTCGCCTCGGACGCCCCATCGGATGTCGGTGGCGTAGAACTCGCTGCGGCTCACAGATTCCAGGCCGCCGGCCACGATGGGGTCGCGGTCACCGAAGCGCAGGTGCATGCACACGTCGAGCACGGCCTGCGAACTGATCCGCAGTGTCGATCCACCTGTTGACCCGGGCGCGATGACACCGAGGCCTACGTCCAGCGGGCCGATCCGCCCGATCGCGGGCGCCTCCCCGTTCGGGTTGAGCGCAGTCGCCGAATACGCGGACCGTCAGCGGGACACCCCGTGCAGGATGAGCGTGTGCTCGATGCAGCGCGCGATGAATTCGTCGTCGAGCGCACCATCGACCACCAGAAGACGGAAATATATGGGGGCGGAAAGGGTTTCGAGTACTTCGCGGGGATCTACGTCCGACGGCAGCTCGCCGCGGTCGACGGCCCTGCCGATGACGTGCGCGGTTCGGTCGAAGCGGTCGACCCAGAAGCGTCGGCGCGCCTCGGCGACCTCGGGATCGGCCGACAGCGCGATGGTCGTGCCGAGCAGCCGCGCGATGCCGGGTCGCGAGACCAGGTGGGAGATCTGTTCGGCGAGTTGCCGGAGATCGCCGCGCAACGTCCCGGTATCGGGTGCGGGGTTGCCCGCCGCCGCCAATTCGGTGACGGTCTCGGCGATCAGGGCCGTGCGCGTGCCCCATCGCCGGTAGATCGTCGTTTCCGCGACTCCTGCCCTGGCGGCGACATCGCCGATGGTCAGCCCCTCGATCCCGTGTTCGGCTACCTGCTCCAGGGTGGCGGTCAGTACCGCGTCGCGCACGCGCGCCGACCGTCCCCCGGTCCGCTTGCGCGGGGCCGGGGGCGGTGACGATTCGTCGATGCTCGCGTCGCGTCCGCGCTGATCCATGCCCCTGTTCTACTCGATGCGCACCCGACGATGGGCGGACCGGGCCGCGAACGGCTCGGTCAGCGCAGGTAGGCGGTAATCCAGTTGCCGAACTCGTAGGCCAGATGCCACTCGTGTTCGGCGATGTACAGGCCCGGAACGGCCGCCGGAAAGGCCACCGCGAGACGGCTGCGGAAGCCGCCGCCGGGCTCGTCGCGGAACTGGTGCCGCACGCCCCCGACGACAGTGCCATCGGCGAGTGCGGCGGTTCCGGCGACGGCGAGCGGATAGGCCGGGTCAGCGGAAACGGGAACTCCGGTCGAGTCGGCGTAGTCGACGAAGAAGCGGCTGGCCAGGACCGCTCCACCGGTCACCTCGACGACTTCCTGACGTCCGTCCGCCAGGGTGGCGATGATGTAGTGGTCAGGGCACGCGTCGGTCCAGATCGCGCGCGCGTCGGTCGTGCGTGCGAGGCCGAACCATTGGACGAAACCCGCGGCGCTGCCTCGGTCGCTGACGATCTCGGTAGTCGAGATCGCCCATTGCCCGCCCGAGGCGGCGAGCGCGGTCCGCGTGGCCGCCTCGGAGGCGGCGAGTTCGGCGGCGAGCAGTTCCCGCAGTCCGTCCGAGCCGATCAGGGCGCGCGCCTTCGACAGGGCCGATCGCGCGGCGGCGATGTCGTCCACGGCGACGGCGAACCGACCGAGCAGGGAATCGAG
The DNA here is from genome assembly GCF_040610355.1 of Nocardia sp. NPDC004168. Lineage (NCBI taxonomy): Bacteria > Bacillati > Actinomycetota > Actinomycetes > Mycobacteriales > Nocardiaceae > Nocardia > Nocardia sp. NPDC004168. The sequence goes on from NZ_JBEXME010000008.1 coordinate 155,485, forward strand.
CTCACCCCGCAACAGTCCGGCGAAGTCGGTCGACAGTCGCGCCGCCGCCACCGACAGTCGTCGACGCTCCCATTCCACGACCCCGGACGGCTCGACCGGCGCACCGCCGATGAAGGTCCGCAGCCCGGTTCCGAAGGCCGGGGACCCTGGATTCGCCCCCGCCGCGCCGCAGGCCAGGTACATCGCGGTCGCCGCGGTCGCGGCCGCTCCTGCGGTCCGGTTCATGAAGTTTCGCCTGGTCAGCATTGACCGATTCCTCTCGCCTGCCGCCCTGTTCGCGCGCGTCGACGACGTGCTCGAACGGGGATGAAATGTTAATGCAAGATGGACTTGCGTTAAGGTAGCATGGGTGACTCGGGTCACTCTGTCAACAGTTCCGGGACATTAAAGCTAGGAAAGCTTGCGTTTGTTAGGGGGTGGGATTACGTTGACGCTGGTCTGCTCGGCGTTAGCCACCGCGCTTCCCGAGCGGGCGGACGTTGGTTCATCCCCCGCCGACGGGAAGTGGTCGGGACGGAAACGGAGAGGAAGGCGAGGCTCATGGGCGAGTCCATCGCGATTCGGACGTATATCGGCGGCGAGCAAGTCTCGCGGGAACAAGTACGAGCATGGGAAGCCCGCCGGGCCGCGGTGGTGTTGACCAAGCTCGCCCGTCGTCTGGGAGCGCGAGCCTTCGCCGAACTCGCGCCGGGAAAGCGTTTGGACGACCTGCTCGGCGCTCCGCTCGACGCGCAACGATCCGCGTTGACCTCGATGAAGACCCGCCTGGGTCACGCGGGCGTGTACGCCGCCCTCAGGCGTGACCTCGAGATCTCCGAGCGGATGACGCGCACCGGCGTCGCGCTCAGCCGGGGCCGCACCGAGCACGCCGTCACCCGCCTCGAGGTCCCCGGTTACAGCGCCGAACGATTCGCCGCCTGGTTCTCCGACCTCACCGCCACCAACGCCGAGACCGATATGGTCGACGCCTGCCCCGACCACTACCTCCTGCGCGGCCTCCCCGACGGCCGCCAGGAAGTCGTCGAAACCACCGGCGGGTCAATCCTTGCCACCCGATTTCTCGTCGACTACGGCAGAACCGAAGCGCTCACCATCCCCGCCGACCCCCGCTACCCCCAGCAGATCGCGGGCCGGGCCCTGCTCGACGACGGCCTCGTGATCGGCGGTGTACGACACCAATTCCTCGACCGCCGCGGAACGATGGAAGCGCTGCTGACCGTGCAGTTCCCGGCGAGTCTGCCCGCCCGGTTCATCCGCGAGCACCGATGGCACCTGGCGGTGGAATTCGGCAACTGGATCACCGCCGCCGCGCCCACAGCCTGCACGTCGTGAGCCGACTTCGGCTTGACGCCGATCCCTCCGCGGGCATGCAAATTGGAACATGCAGCGCTGCAACGCAGTACTGTCCGCAACTTCGGCGCCCGTGTTGATGTGAGGCGGCCCGGCAACGGAGTCATCGGCGCAGTCTCCCTCCTGTGGCAGACCTGAACAGCCCGACAGCGACGCGATCCGCGGGGAAGATGCCCATCTGGTTCAACACCAGGCGTGCCGCGGCGAGCGTTTCTGCGCTGACTGCCGGTGTGGTCATCGGCGCACCTGCTCGAGCAGTCGCCGGCTGGCCACGCACAACTCATCGAGAGCGCGGGTGGGTCAGCAGCCTTCCGGCATCGAGCCGAGTCGGTTCCAGGCGAATGCTCGGCCGCCGGTCGAGGGCGGCGGCGGGGTGCTTGTCGAGGATGCGGCCTCAGTCTCCGGGTGTGCAGATTCCGTGGACGACATCGCCGTCGGCGGTACGAACCACGCGGTTCGTGACCTGCGGTCGGTGAACACGTTCCTGCAACGGCGACTGTGGCGGGATGACCGGCGCGATCACGGCTGACCACCACCGCCAGCAAACTTTTCGCAGAAGGCAAATGTGTCGCGATCCGGCACATGTGGCATGGATCGCAGCAGGTCAGAGCGTGTTCAGCTGGTCGACTCCGTGTGCGCGAGTGCGCTCCCACGCGCGGCTCGGGGAGGTGTCACGACTGACGGGATTCTGTGCGCGAGAGGGGACTTGAACCCCTACGTCCGTGGACACCAGAACCTAAATCTGGCGCGTCTGCCAATTTCGCCACTCGCGCTTGATGGTACGACCGTCCAAACTCTACCGGGCCAATCGGTCATCGCGAAGCATTGGGTTGGCGTGGCGTACTCGTCAGTAACCTCACCTGGGATTATAACGATTTGGCAAACCTCAATGTGAGGGGCACTCATGTTTCGTACGTGTTGGTAACCCGATGGACCAGCGTGTTCAAACATGAGGCGGAGTCATGTTTACGACTATTCTGGTACGTACGTACTCAAATACTCTCTAGTAGTGGGCGCGCCCAGGGGTAAACGTGAGGATTTCCTCATGATTCTGTGTCATCCTCGCCCGTATCAGGCCGATCAACCGCGATCACTCGTGAACCGGTAGGGACCGGCGTGTCGCCGAGGCATGTCGCATGGAGAAGGAAGTCGAAGCGTCTTGACGATCAACGAGAGCACCAAGACCGAAGCCGGACAGAGCACGAAGGTGGCTGCCGCCGCCGGGAAGGCCGCGTCGGGCGGGGCGCGGTCGCCGCTGTTGGATCGTCTGCTCGGCGGCGTGTCGTACGCGCTCGCCTTCGGTGGGCAGGGTGCGCAGTGGCTGAGCGAGCTGGAGGAGATCGCGCGCGACAGTGCGCTGGAGCCGGAGCTGACCGCGCTGGTCAACGAGGCGGCGGCGCTGTTGGAGCCGGTCGCGGCGCAGTTGCTGGTGGTTCGTCCGGTCGGCTTCGACCCGATCGGCTGGATGCTGGAGAACGAACTCGCCGACGGTGACGAGGGCGAGATCTCCGCGGCCCCGTCCGACGCTGTACTGCGCTCGGCGGCGGTGTCCATGCCCGGTGTGCTGCTGACCCAGGTGGCGGCCGTGCGGGCGCTGCGGCTGCAAGGCTTGGATCCGGCCGAGCACGCGCCGGTCGCGATCGTCGGGCATTCGCAGGGTCTGCTCGCCGCCGCCGCGGTCGAAGCCGGTGGCGCCCGCGACGCGGAGCTGCTCGCGGTAGCCCAGATGATCGGCGCGGCAGCGGGTTTGGTCGCGCGGCGGCGCGGGCTGATGCCGGTGGGCGAGCGCTCGCCGATGGTCGCGGTGTCCAATGTCGATCCCGAGCAGCTCGGCGCCGTGGTGGCCGAGGTGTGTGACGGATCCGATCCCGCTGCGGCCGTGGTGGTCTCGATCCGCAACGGACGTCGGCGCGCGGTGCTGTCCGGGCCGCCCGCGCAGCTGGAGCGGGTGCGGCAGCGGTGCGCGCAGATCCACGACGAGCAGGCGCGCGAGCGCGACGCGAAGGTGCGCGGCGGCTCGGTGTTCGCTCCGGTCTTCGAGGACGTGGCCGTCGACGTGGCGTTCCACCACCCGGCGCTGGCCGACACCGTCGACCTGGTGAGCAGCTGGGCCGACCAGTGCGGCCTGGACAAGGAGCTGGCGGGCGAGCTGGCGCGGCAGATCCTGGTCGATCCGATCGACTGGGTGGCCGTCGTCGAGGGCGTGATCTCCGCGGGCGCGGAGTGGATCCTTGACCTGGGCCCGGGCGACCTGCTCTCCCGCGTCACGGGGGGCACGCTGAAGGGCACCGGCCTCGGCATCATCGCGGCCGCTACCCGCGCCGGACAGCGCAGCCTGCTCACCCCCGGTGCCGCGCCGGAGCCCGCGGCCCCGTGGTCGGCGTTCGCGCCGCGGCCGGTGCGGCTGCCCAACGGGCGCATCGTGGTCGAGACGGCCTTCACCAAGCTGACCGGGCGCTCGCCGATCCTGCTCGCGGGCATGACTCCGACCACGGTCGACGCGAAGATCGTCGCGGCCGCGGCGAACGCGGGCCACTGGGCGGAGCTGGCCGGCGGCGGGCAGGTGACCGAGCAGATCTTCGCCGACCGGGTGGCCGAGCTGCGGACGCTGCTGCACCCGGGGCGCTCGGTGCAGTTCAACTCCTTGTTCCTCGACCCCTACCTGTGGAAGCTGCAGCTGGGCGGAAAGCGACTGGTGCAGCGGGCCCGCACGGCAGGCGCCCCGTTCGACGGCGTCATCGTGACGGCGGGCATTCCCGAGCTGGAGGAAGCTGTCGCGCTGATCCAGGAACTCACCGAGGTCGGGATCAGCCATGTCGCGTTCAAGCCGGGCACGGTCGCCCAGATCCGGGCCGTGCTGCGCATCGCCGACGAGGTCCCGGACTACCCGGTGATCATGCACATCGAGGGCGGCAAGGCCGGTGGTCACCACTCCTGGGAGGACCTGGACGACCTGCTGCTGGACACCTACTCCGAGCTGCGCAACCGCGCCAACGTCGTGGTGTGCGTCGGCGGTGGCATCGGAACCCCCGAGCGCGCGACGGAGTACCTCACCGGCCAGTGGGCGGTCCGGCACGGCTACCCGGTGATGCCGCTGGACGGCGTGCTGGTCGGTACGGCGGCCATGGCCACGCTGGAAGCCACCACCGCGCCGGAGGTCAAGCAACTGCTCGTGGACACTCCCGGCACGCCCGACTGGGTCGGTGCGGGCACCGCGTCCGGCGGCATGGCCTCGGGCCGCAGCCAGCTGGGCGCCGACATCCACGAGATCGACAACGCCGCGTCGCGCACCGGCCGACTGCTGGACGAGGTCGCGGGCGACGCGGAGGCGGTCGCGGCGCGTCGCGACGAGATCATCGCGGCGCTGAACGCCACCGCCAAGCCGTACTTCGGCGACCTGGCCACCATGACCTACCAGGACTGGCTGGAGCGCTACGTCGAGCTCGCGGTCGGGCTGGACCGGCGCAAGGACTTCGACTGCGGCAGCGACCTGGGCGACGCGATCGCCGAGGCGACGCGTTCGGTGTGGTTGGACATCACCTGGCGGGACCGGTTCGCGGAGATGGTGCGCCGCACCGAATCCCGGCTGCACCCGGCCGACCGCGGCGAGATCCCCACGCTGTTCGCGAGTGACGACGACTTCGAGAACCCGGTCGCGGCGCTGTGCGCCTTGAAGGACGCCTACCCCGCCACGGCGCAGACGCTGCTGCACCCGGCCGACGTCCCGTTCTTCATCGCGTTGTGCAAGACCCCGGGCAAGCCGGTGAACTTCGTGCCCGTCGTGGACGGCGACGTGCGTCGCTGGTGGCGCTCGGATTCACTGTGGCAGGCGCACGATCCGCGCTACTCGGCCGATCAGGTGTGCGTCATCCCCGGCACGGTCGCGGTCGCGGGCATTACCCGGGTCGACGAGCCGGTCGGCGAACTGCTCGACCGCTTCGAACAGGACACGGCGTACTCCCTGGTGCGCGCGGGCGTGGCGCCAACCCCGGTGGACGCGCGTCGCACGGCGGGCGTCACGAGCGGCCCGATCGACGCCGTGCTGGCCGCCCCGGACGTGCAGTGGGCCGGACGCACCGCGATCAGCCCGGTGCACCGGCTCGGTGACCTGTCCGAGTGGGTCGTCGACGGCAAGGGTGCGGTGCATCCGCCCACCGGCGCGACGCTGGTCGAGACCGCAGGCGCCGAGCCGGAGAACGCCTACGTGGAGCTGACCGTCCCGCTGCTGGCTGGCAACGCGGTGCGCATCCGGATCACCGTGCCGACCTCGGTCTACAACGGCGGCGCCCCGGTCGTCACCGAGGCCGACGCCGACGAGGCCATGGCCGCGCTGCTCGCGGTCGCCGCGGGCCAGGATCTGCCCGAGGTCAAGGGCAAGGTCGCCCACGTGAATCTGGCCTGGACGCCGGATCTGATCGCCGATCACGCCGGGGTCACCGGCTCCGGCCTGCCCGCCACGCTGAGCACGCTCGGCCGCACCGTGCCGGACGTGCTGGTCGGCGCGTGCTGGCCCGCCGTGTTCGCGGTGCTCGGCGCGACCCGCACCGCGAAGGGCGAGAGCGTCATCGAGGGCATGCTCGACCTGGTGCACCTGGACCACCAAGTGCACCTCGCCGGTGCGCTGCCCGCCGAGACCAGTGTGCTGGCGGTGCGCGCGGAGGCCGGTGAGACCGTCGATACCGACCTGGGCCGGGTCGTCGAGGTGCACGTGCGGATCACCGCCATGCTGGACAAGCCCGAGACCGGGATGTCGATGCCGGTGCTGGCCACCCTCACCGAGCGGTTCGCGATCCGCGGGCGCAACGGCGCGGGCGAACTGGCCGATCCGCCGCGCGCGGCTGGCACGGTGTCCGACGCGGCCACCGACACCCCGCGCAGGCGTCGCCGCGACGTCACGATCGTGGCTCCGCGCACCATGCACGCCTTCGCCGCCGTCTCCGGCGACCACAACCCGATCCACACCAGCGATGCCGCGGCGAAGCTCGCCGGGCTCGGCAGCCCGATCGTGCACGGCATGTGGCTGTCGGCGGCCGCGCAGCACGTCGTGTCGGCGGTCGATCCCACGAGTTCGGTACCCGCGCGGACGGTGACCGCGTGGACCACCCGGTTCCTCGGCATGGTCCGTCCCGGGGCGCAGATCGATGTGCGCGTCGAGCGGGTAGCGCTCGACGCGGGCAGCGAGGTCGTCGAGGTCTCCTGCCGCACCGAAGGCGAGCTGGTGATGACCGCGACCGGTCGCACCGTGGCGCCGAAGACCGTCTACGCCTTCCCCGGACAGGGCATCCAGCGCAAGGGGATGGGGCTGGACGCCCGCTCCCGGTCGAAGGCGGCCAAGGAGATCTGGGACCGCGCGGACAAGCACACCCGTGCGGCGCTCGGCTTCTCGATTCTCGCCGTGGTGCGCGACAACCCGACCTACCTGAAGGCGCGCGGCGTCGAACACCGCCACCCGGACGGCGTGCTGCACCTGACCCAGTTCACCCAGGTCGCCATGGCGACCCTCGGCGTCGCCCAGGTGGCGGAACTGCGCGAGTCCGGTGCGTTCGTCGAGGGCGCGCTGCTCGCGGGCCACTCGGTGGGCGAGTACAACGCGCTCGCCGCCGTCGCCGGAGTGCTGCCGCTGGAGGCGGTGCTCGAGGTCGTGTTCCAGCGCGGTTCCGCGATGCACGAGCTGGTGCCGCGGGATGCGCAGGGACGCAGCGACTATCGGATGGCTGCGATCCGGCCCTCACAGATCGGATTGCCCGACGCGGAGGTCGTCGGCTTCGTCAAGGAAGTCGGCGATCGGGTCGGGGAGTTCCTCGAGGTGGTCAACCTGAACCTGCGCGGTTCGCAGTACGCGATCGCGGGCACGGTGGCCGGGCTGGACGCGCTGGAGCAGGAGATCGACCGTCGTCGCGCCGAATTCGGCGGCAAGCGGGCGTTCATCCTGGTCCCCGGCATCGACGTGCCGTTCCACTCGACGGTGCTGCGCAAGGGCGTTCCGGAGTTCCGGCAGAAGCTCGAGCAGCTGCTGCCGGTGGATCTGCGCCCGGAGACCTTGATCGGCCGCTACATCCCGAACCTGGTGCCGAGGCTTTTCACACTCGAGCGGGCGTTCGTGCAGGAGATCGCGGACCTGGTGCCGTCCGAACCGCTCGCGGAGGTGCTGGCCGACTTCGACAGCTGGGCCGCCCGGCCGACCGAGTTGTGCCGCGTGGTGCTGATCGAGTTGCTCGCGTGGCAGTTCGCCAGCCCGGTGCGCTGGATCGAGACCCAGGACCTGCTGTTCACCGACCCCGCACAGGGCGGCCTCGGCATCGAGCGGTTCATCGAGATCGGTCTCGGCGCGACGCCGACGGTGGCCAACCTGGCCAGCCAGACGTTGAAGCTCCCCGCTTTCGGCGGAGCCAAGGTGGAAGTGCTCAACATCGAGCGCGAGGCGGCGATCGTCTACGCGACCGACACCGATCCCGCCCCGGTCGACGAGCCGGTGGAGGAGCCTGCCGCCGCAGCGGCTCCGGCAGCGGCCGTCGCCGCCGCACCCGTGGCCGCGCCCGCCCCGAGTTCGGGCGGCCCGCGTCCGGACGACATCGCGTTCACCGCCGCCGACGCCACGCGCGTGCTGATCGCGCTGTGGACCAAGTTGCGGCTGGACCAGATCGGCCCGGTGGACACCATCGAGGGCCTGTGCGACGGCGTTTCCTCCCGGCGTAACCAGCTGCTGGTCGACCTCGGCTCCGAGCTCTCGCTCGGCGCGATCGACGGCGCGGCCGACGCCGACATGGGTGCGCTGTCCGCGACGGTGGAGCGGCTCGCCCGTACCTACCGTCCGTTCGGCACGGTGCTCACCGACGCCATCGGCGACCATCTGCGCAAGGTGTTCGGGCCGTCCGGCAAGCGTCCGGCCGCCATCGCGGACCGGGTCAAGAAGGTCTGGGAACTCGGTGACGGGTGGGCCAGCCACGTGACCGCCGAGGTGTCGCTGGGCACCAGGGAAGGCGCCAGCGTGCGAGGTGGCGACCTGGGCGGCCTGGTCTCCGGCGCGCTGGGCGACGCCGCATCGGTCGACGCGGCCATCGATGCCGCCGTGCAGGCCGTCGCGGCCCGTCGCGGTGTCGCGGTGTCGCTGCCCTCGGCGGGCGGCGGTGGCGGTGCGACCGTCGACGCCGCCGCGCTGGGCGAGTTCACCGAGCAGATCACCGGACGCGACGGCGTGCTCGCCACGGCCGCGCGCGTCGTACTGGAACAGCTCGGACTGTCCGAGCGCGTCTCCGCGCCGGAAGCGACCGACAACTCCCTGGTCGATCTGGTGTCGGCCGAACTGGGTTCGGACTGGCCGCGTCTGGTGGCGCCCGCGTTCGACGCCCGCAAGGCGGTGCTGCTGGACGACCGGTGGGCCACGGCGCGCGAGGACTTGGCTCGGCTGTGGCTCGCCGACGACGCAGGCAGCGCGAACGGACCGGTCACCGGGTTCATCGGTGCGGGGGAAGCCGTTGCGGCGCAGGCGAACTGGTGGCGGCAGCGGGCGATGCACGAAGCGCGCTCGGTGCTGGCCGGCTTGTACGAGCGCATCGCCGAGGCGGCGCTGAGCACGGAGGAGCCCGGGCTGTGGTCCTCCGACATCGCGGTGATCACCGGCGCCAGCAAGGGATCCATCGCGGCGGCGACGACCGGCAGGCTGCTCAGCGGTGGCGCCACGGTCGTGGTCACCACCTCGTCGCTGAACGACGAACGCCTCGCCTTCTACCGGAAGCTCTACCGCGACAACGCCCGGCACGGCGCGGCTCTGTGGGTGGTGCCCGCCAACATGGCGTCCTACCAGGACGTCGACGCCCTGATCGACTGGATCGGCACCGAGCAGGTCGACAGCGCGGGCGGCGCGAAGATCAAGGTCAAGGACGCGATGACGCCCACGCTGCTGCTGCCGTTCGCGGCGCCGCGAGTGGCCGGTGACCTCGCGGACGCGGGCGCGCGCGCCGAAATGGAGATGCGCGTGCTGCTCTGGTCGGTCGAACGGCTGATCGGCGGGCTGTCCAAGCTGGGCGCTGATCACGACGTGGACGCGAAACTGCACGTGGTGCTGCCGGGTTCGCCCAACCGCGGCATGTTCGGCGGCGACGGCGCCTACGGCGAGTCGAAGGCGGCGCTGGACGCGGTGGTCGCCAAGTGGCGGGCCGAGAAGTCGTGGTCGACCCGGGTCACCCTGGTGCACGCGCTGATCGGCTGGGTGCGCGGCACCGGCCTGATGGGCCACAACGACCCGATGGTCGAGGCGGTCGAGAAGGCGGGTGTGCAGACCTGGTCCACCGCGGAGATGGCCGACGAGTTGCTCAAGTGGTGCACCTCGCGGGCCCGCCAGGTGACCGCGACCGGCCCGCAGCAGATCGACCTGACCGGTGGGTTGGCCAGGGCCAAGCTGGACCTGCCCGCGCTGGCCAAGCAGGCCGCGGAGCAGGCGGAGGCGGAGACCGACGCGGACGCGGGTCGCACGATCGCCGCGCTGCCGGCGCCGCCGACCGTGACCTCCGCGCTGCCGGTGCCCGAGTGGGGCGAGGTGACGGTGGATCCGGCCGACATGGTGGTCATCGTCGGCGCGGGCGAGCTGGGCCCGTACGGCTCGGCGCGCACCCGCTTCGAGATGGAGGTCTCCGACGAACTGTCGGCGGCGGGCGTGCTGGAACTGGCTTGGACCACCGGCATGGTCACCTGGGAGAACGACCCGAAGCCGGGCTGGTACGACGCCGCGTCCGGTGACTACGTCCCCGAGCACGAGCTGGCCGAGCGTTACCACGACGCCGTGGTCGCCCGTTGCGGTGTGCGCCGCTACGAGGACGACGGCGCCATGACCGACAATTCGGCCCCACTGATGACCTCGGTCTTCCTCGACCAGGACCTGTCGTTCACGGTGGGCGGCGAGGCCGAGGCGCGTGCCTTCCACGCCGCCGATCCGGAGCACACGGTGATCACACCGGTCGCGGACTCCGGCGACTGGACGGTGACGCGCCGAGCGGGCACGGAGATCCGCGTGCCGCGCCGGGCCAAGCTCTCGCGCACCGTCGGCGGCCAGATCCCGACCGGCTGGGACCCGACCATCTGGGGCATCTCGCCCGATATGGCCGCTTCGGTGGACCGGGTCGCGCTGTGGAACATCGTCTGCACGGTCGACGCGTTCATCGGCTCCGGGTTCAGCCCCGCTGAACTCATGAGCTGGGTGCACCCCTCGCTGGTCGCCAACACGCAGGGCACCGGCATGGGCGGCATGTCCTCGATGCGCTCCCTGTACATCGACAACCTGCTCGGTGAGTCGCGGCCGAACGACATCCTGCAGGAGGCGCTGCCGAACGTGGCGCTGGCGCACGTGGTGCAGTCCTACGTCGGCAGCTACGGCGCGATGGTGCACCCGGTGGCGGCCTGCGCGACCGCCGCGGTGTCGGTCGAGGAGGGCGTCGACAAGATCCGGCTGGGCAAGGCCGATCTGGTCGTGGCAGGCGGCTACGACGATCTCGGCATCGAAGGCATCGTCGGCTTCGGTGACATGTCGGCCACCGCGGATTCCGCGGCCATGAGCGCCAAGGGCATCAGCGACCGGTACTTCTCCCGCGCCAACGATCGCCGCCGCGGCGGGTTCATCGAATCGCAGGGCGGCGGCACGGTCCTGCTGGCGCGCGGCAGCGTCGCGCTGGAGATGGGCCTGCCGGTGCTGGGCGTGGTGGCCTACGCGCAGTCCTTCGCCGACGGCGTGCACACGTCCATCCCGGCTCCGGGCCTGGGCGCGCTGGGCGCCGGTCGTGGCGGGACGGAATCCCGGCTGGCGACCGAACTGCGCAAGCTCGGCGTCACCCCGGACGAGATCGCGGTGGTGTCCAAGCACGACACCTCGACGGCCGCCAACGACCCGAACGAGTCGGAACTGCACGAGCGGCTCGCGACGGCCATCGGGCGCTCGGACGGCGCTCCCCTGTTCGTCGTCTCGCAGAAGACCCTCACCGGGCACGCGAAGGGCGGGGCGGCCGCATTCCAGCTCATCGGCCTGTGCCAGGTGCTGGAGCAGGGCGTCATCCCGCCGAACCGCAGCCTCGACTGCGTCGACGAGAAGATGCTGGCCTTCCCGCACCTGGTGTGGCTGCGCGAACCGCTGCGGCTGGGCGGGCGCCTTCCGCTGAAGGCGGGTCTGGTCACCTCGCTCGGCTTCGGCCACGTGAACGGTCTGCTGGCGATCGTGCACCCGGAGGCGTTCATCCAGGCCATCGAGCCGGGACGGCGCGAGGAGTACCAGCGCACGGCGCAGGAGCGTCAGCTGACCGGCCGCCAGCGGTTCGTGGAGGCGATGTGCGGCGGCGCGCCGCTGTACGAACGTCCCGCGGATCGCAGGCTCGGCGGGGAGGGCACCCCGTCCCAGCGGGCGCGTCAGCTGGAGGCCGACGTGCTGCTCTCGCCGGAGGCGCGCCTGGATCAGGACGGCGCCTACCGCGCGAAGGGCATCGGATGCGCGTAACCGGAAGCGCGGCGGGGCAACTCGCCGCGCCGGGTCCGTGCGCGGGCTCGCCGAGGACGTCGTAGGCTGGCCGCCTATGACGATCCTCGGTATCGGCTTGGACTTGGTGACCATCTCCGAGTTCGCCGAACAGCTCGAACGCGCCGGAACGACGATGCTCCGGGAAAGTTTCACCGCGGGTGAGCGGCGCTACTGCCAGAGCAAAGGGACCGACCCGGCGCGCAGCTACGCGGCGCGGTGGGCGGCGAAAGAGGCGGTGCTCAAAGCATGGGCGTCGTCGCGGTTCGCCCGCCGCCCGCAGATCGGGGACAACCCCTATCCGCTGATCGAGGTGGTCAACGACGCGTGGGGCAGGCCGAGCATCAAGCTGCACGGCCTGGCCGCCGAATTCCTGCCCCGGGTAAGGGTTCACCTGTCGCTGACCCACGACGGCGACACCGCCGCCGCGATGGTGGTGCTGGAGGACCCGGGCGAGCTGGCCGACCTCATCGAAGGCCGCGACAGCGCCGGTTGAGTCGCGCGGTTGGTCCCGGTTCCGGCCGGGACCACCACTTATTTTTGGCCGCCGGTCCGCGATTCCTTCTCCGCGACCAGCAGGTAGGCGACCATCAGCCGCTTGAGTTCGGCGACCGCTTCGGCGCTGCTCTGCTCGTCCTGCACGGAGAAGTTGAGCATCGAATAGACCACGTGCACCAGCACTTCCGCCATCATGGTGCGCCGTGCCCGCGGGGTGCGCGGCGTGAGCGGCCGCAGCATCTGCGACACGACCTCGGCGAACTGCTTCTCGTGGATCGCCCCGGTGGCCCGGGTGGACGGCGTGGACTGCATGGCCAGCCACACCTCCCGCCGGGACGGGTCGGTCATCCAGAGGTTGGCCAGGTGGTCGACGAACTGGTTCATGTGCCGCAACCAGTCCAGCGAGGGAATCTCGCCGTGGAAGTCGGCCAGCTCCTGGGAAACGGCAACCAGATCTTGGCGATTCAGCTCACAGACGATGACGTACTTGTTGGCGAAGAACTGGTACAGCGTGCCGATCGGCACCTCCGCCCTGGCCGCCACCTCCTCGCAGGTGAACGACTCGAACCCGACCTCGACGAGCAGCTCCCTGGACGCCTGGAGTAAGGCGTCGAACTTTCGTTTGCTGCGTTCCTGCGTCGGCCGGCGTCGCGGCATGAGCTCCTGTGGGTCGTCCTGCAGCTCCAACGCAGGGTCCAGACGGTGCTTCACCCTGGCCTCCGCGCGTACTTCCACGCATCCAGGCTAACGGTAGGGACAAGCGTGCGATACGCGCATCCGCCGTTCGCGTCCAGCTGACTTGATTTCCGCTACCCATCCGTAACCGATGCGGCATCGAACATATACCGAGCGCGCGTGCATCGCGACGTGTGTTCCGAGCAGGGGAATCCATGGGGCTCATGGCTTTCGGCAAGCCCGTGAGCTCGGTCAATGCACAGAGGGGAAGGCGTGATCAGTGGTAGCTGAATCTGTGGTGACTCTCGGCGTTTCGACCGAACGCGGTGCCGTGCACGCGGTAGCGCTCGCCGACGGCAGGAAGCTGGCCGATCGGGTGCTGCTGCGCCGGATCGAGCGAACGGACGGCGACAGCAAGGCGGACGTGGCCGAGGCGGTCGAGACCGCGCTGGACGCCCTGGCCGCCGGGCTGGGCTCGGAGCGGGAAGTCGGTGGCGTAGCCGTCGCCTATCGGGACGCCGCGGAGCGGCGCGCCATCGTGACCCGGCTGGCGGCAGGCCCGTGGCACAGCGCCTCGCTGGTCTCGGTGAAATCGGCCCACCTGAGCGTGGCGAGCATGATGACGTGGCTCGACGCCTACGACAACCTGCTGGTGTGCGAGGTGGTGCCCGGGTACCACGCGTTCACCCTGGTCGACCGGGGCCGCCGCCGGGTGCTCGCCGCCGTGGGGCAGGCGGGCCGGGCGACGCCCCGGTCGCTGGGCATCGGCGTCACGGCGGCGTGGGATCAGCTGGACGCGGCCGGCGCGCGGCCGGACGCGGTGGCGCTGATCGGCTCGGCGGGCGCGGGCTCCGCGGTGCTGAGGGCGGTCGAGAAATTCGGGGCTCCGGTGATCCCCTGCACCGTAGGCGCTTTCGCGTCCGCCGCGGGCGCGGCGTTGAGCGCCCGGCTGGAGCAGGACAGCTACGTCGGGCCGGTGAGCGAGTCGAGTCGGGCGCGCGGCGGCGTCGCGGTGTTCGCCGCGGCCGGTGTGCTGGCCAGCGGAATGGTCGTCGGCGGGAGCTATCTGCTGAACGATTCCGCGCAGCCGACACCGACCGTCGTGGCGGACGCCCGGATCGAGGGCGCAGGCGCGACGCATCCGGTAGAGCCGGTCCGTCCCGCGGACACCGAGGCGGACGAGTCCTTCGACGGGCCGCGGGGCGGCGACGCCACCACGACCGGAGTGTGGCTTCCGGACCAGCGCGGGGGGCTCGCCCCGCGGCATCGTCCGTTGCCGTTGGTCGCCGCAGACGCGACAACCAGGCCGGAGACGGAAACCCCGGAGCCGCTCCTGCCGGGGACCGGGGTCCCGACCGATCGCAAGGTGGGCGCACCCGACGCCGCGTTGCTGTTCCCCGGTGAGGCCCCACCACCCGCCGTGTTCACCCCGGAAGCCGCGGACTGGTGGGACGAGCACCTTCGCCTGATGGCGCAGTGGGCAGCCCAGCAGGTGTGGCAGGTCTGATCCGATCCACCCGACTTCGGCCCGGCGCCCCTGCGGCGCCGGGCTTTTCGTTGCCCGCGCTACACCGACAGATCGCGGCGCAACTTGGCGACGTGGCCGGTGGCGCGGACGTTGTACTGCGCGACGGCGATCTTGCCCGCTTCGTCCACCAGGAAGGTCGAGCGGATTACGCCGACGACCGTCTTGCCGTACATGGTCTTCTCTCCGTACGCGCCCCACGCGGTGAGCACGGCGCGATCGGGATCCGACAGCAGCGGGAAGGTCAGCCGTTCCGCGTCGCGGAACTTGGCCAGCTTGGCGGGCTTGTCCGGTGAGATGCCGACGACGTCGATGCCCGCGCCGTCCAGGTCGGCCAGGTTGTCGCGGAAGTCGCAGGCTTGCTTGGTGCAGCCGGGCGTGCTCGCGGCGGGGTAGAAGTACACGATCACCTTGCGACCGCGGTAGTCCGACAGCGAGACGTCCTTGCCGTCGGCGTCGGGAAGCGTGAAGTCGGGGGCGGTGTCGCCCGGGGAGAGTCGTTGGTTGGTGGTCACCTTCTGCACGGTATCCGAAGGTCCCGACCGGAGATCCTCGCGCGGCCGGATAGCGGCGCGTGGCGGCGGATAGACTCGTCCGCGAGCCCCGGGTGCTCCGCGAACGGCCGAGCGTGCGGCCCGATTCGTGCACCGGGTGCGGCAATCGACAACAGGAGGGTGGAACGTGGCAAGGGATACCGAGCGGATCGAGCAGGAGATCGAGGCCGCCCGCACTCGGCTGGCGAGCACGCTCGACGAACTCGCGGTACGCGCGGACCCGCATCGGATCGCGGACGACACCAAGCAGATCGTGGTCTCGAAGCTGAACGAGCCGAAGGTGAAATACAGCCTGATCGGCGCCGCCGCGGTCGTCGTCGGGCTGGTGCTGCTCAAGATCTTCCGCTGAGCTGGAAAAACGACGACACCCGGTGTGGCGATGCCCACCGGGTGTCGTCGTTTCGCGGTCGGTTCAGACCGTCGGGCAGGCGAAGCCGTCGCCGTCGGGATCCAGGTGCGGGCCGTAGCCCGGTTCGCCGCGGAACAGCGGCGCGTGTCCCGCGGCGCGGGCGTCGTCGCAGTTGGCGTAGGCGCCACCGGCCGAACCGGTCTGCGACAGACCGGCCGAGCCGGTCGCGGCGGAGCCGGTGTCGACGGCCGAGGAGCCGGTTCCGGCGGATCCGGACGGAGGGGCGGCTAGGGCGGCAGGAGCCGCGAGAAAGGTCAATCCCGCGATGGCCGCGCTGACGGAGAGCCGGCGAACGTTCATGTATTCCTCTATGTATGTGGTTGCTGCGGTGGATGGGCGTCCGACCGGACGCCGCATCCACTGTTGTGACGGGCCGCTCTCTTGTCAACCTCGCGGGGACGGAACTAGGGGATTAGGGGATCGCACCCAGTGCCGTGGCTCAGGGGGCCGTCCCGATGCCGCGGATGTGTTCCGCTGGGATGTTTCCCATGCGTCCGGCCTGGTAGTCCTCCATCGCTTCGATGATCTCCGCGCGAGTGTTCATCACGAACGGCCCGTACTGCACCACCGGTTCGCGGATCGGCTGTCCGCCGAGCAGCAGGACTTCGAGCGCTCCGGTCCGATTGTCTTGGCGCGCATCGGCGGTCACGCTGATCGCGTCTCCGCGGCCGAAGACCGCGAGCTGCCCCTCGTTCAGCGGCCTGCGCTCCGCGCCAACCGTGCCGCTGCCGGATAGCACGTACGCCATCGCCGTGAACTCTTGCGGCCAAGGTGTTTCGAGGATCCCGCCGGGCGTGATCGACGCGTGGGCGTAGGCGATCGGGGTGTATGTCGAACCGGGGCCGGTGAATCCGCCGACCTCTCCGGCGATGAGCCGCACCAGCGCGCCGCCGTCGTGCGAACTCACCAGCGTCAGTTCGCGAGCGCGCAGGTCCTGGTAGCGCGGCGTGGCGAACTTGAGCGCGCGCGGCAGGTTCACCCACAGCTGGATGCCGTGGAACCAGCCGCCGGAGGCGACCATCTCCTCCGGCGGGACCTCGTCATGCAGGATGCCGGAGCCCGCGGTCATCCACTGGGTGTCGCCTTCGCCGATGACGCCGCCGCCGCCCTGCGAGTCGTGGTGCACCATGGTGCCGTCGAGCATGTAGGTGACCGTCTCGAAGCCGCGGTGCGGATGCCACGGTGCACCCTTCGCCTCGTGCGGTTCGTAGGCGACCGGACCCATCTGGTCGAGCAGGATGAAGGGATCGGCCGTGCGCAGATCCATGCTGGGGAACGGCCTGCGCACCTCGAATCCCGCGCCTTCGCGCTGTTTGTGCGCGGTGACCACGCTCCGGACCGGCCGTTGGCGCAGGGTCGCGTCCGGGCGGGGGAGGCGTGGCAGGACCATGATGTCGGGAACGGTGACGGCGGGCATGGGGACCTCCTCGGGAGTTGGTGTCCATGTCAACCAACGGTGACTACACTTCATTCCCATGGTCCGGTGGTTGAGTGACGACGAGCAGGCGACGTGGCAGGCCTACGTGCGGCTGCGCCAGCGTTTGGACGGGGCGATTTCCGCCGGGCTGGCCGAGGACGGCCTGTCCCTGGCGGACTACGAGCTGATGGTGGCGTTGTCGGCAGCCGCCAACGGGTGTCTGCGCGCCAAAGAGCTGGCCACCGAGGTGTGCTGGGAGAAGAGCCGGCTGTCCAAGCATCTGGCCAGGATGGACGCGCGCGGACTGGTCGAGCGGCGCCCCGCCGAGGAGGATGCCCGCGGCATCATCGTGCAGCTCACGCCGCAAGGGCGGGTGGCGCTGGAGCGGGCCGCGCCCAACCATGTCGATCTGGTCCGTCGCGTCTTCGTCGAGCTGATGACGCCGGGTGAGGCGCGTGCGCTGCGCGCGCTGGCGGACAAGGTGGTCACCGAGGTCGAGCAGGTGACCGAACTCGGCGCCTGATCGCCGTTCGTTCCCGCCGCTATCCGGCTTCGGTGTCGTGCCGCCGCCATCGACGCCACCACTGGCGGCGTGGACGCGGCGCGATGCGGCCGGCCTGCGCTCCGGCGGGGCCGGTGGCTTCGAGGCTGGGTTGCGCGCGTTTCGGCCCAGCGACCTCGCGTGCGCGCCTCCATTGCTCGACGATCTCGTCCGCGTTCACCGGAGCGATCGGCACGAACGGTCCTTGCGGCATCCGCAGCCACTCCACGATGCGTTTGTTGAGTTCGCTCACGGCGGCTCGCACCTCCCGCTCGCCGGTCGCATCACGCACGGTCTCGGGCAAGTGCTCGATATCGCGTCGCAGCAACAGCGACGGGGGCAGCAGCGCGTCACCGCTGACTCCTTCGCGACGCAGATATGCGCGCAGCCACCAGTCCTCGTCGGGAGCCGTGCCCACTCCGGGAATCGGTTTGCCGGTACCGGGCAGATTGTCGAATTCGCCGCGCTCGGCCGCCTCGCGGATCTGCTTGTCGATCCACGATTCGAAGGTCTGCTTCGGCGGCTTGCGCTCGGTCATCGTGGCGGCTGAGTCGGCGGGTGCATGACGCTAGTCTACGGAAGTCTGTAGTAGACGCAGAAAACGTTGAATCGCAAAGACTTTCGCCGAAACTCAGAACCACGGCGTGATCGGCGGCTTCACCCAGAGCAGTTTCTCGTCGGTGTGCTCGCGCCGGGCAGCGGGATGCCGCGGATGTCGGGCGGCCCAGTCGTCCTTCTCCGTCAGCAGCCGTGCCACCGCGGTCCAGGTCTCGTCGGTGCTCGGCGGATTCGTTCCGGCGGCCCTGGCCAGTTTGCGCCGTACCGGCGCGGGCATCGCGAGCACCTCGGAGCCGGTGATGCCACGGGGCCAGAGGTAACTCGCCAGCCGGCGTGCTTTCTCGGCGCGGCTCTTGGCCGCCGCGTCGTTGTGTGCGTAGTCGGTCACGGCAAGGTCCAAGGGGTCGCGGGTATGTGGACCATTATTGCCGAGCCGCAGATACGCCTGCCCGACCGCGCGGACACGGCCGGAAAGTGCCGCAGCCTCCCCACCCGATGGATGGGGAGGCTGCGTGACGGTGTGGATCAGTACGCGCTGTTGACGTTGTCCATCGAGCCGTAGCGGTGCGCCGCGTAGTTGCAGGCGGCGGCGATGTTGGCGACCGGGTCCCAGATGTCGAAGGGCGTGCCGGCGACGTGGTAGGCGGCGAAGGTGGGGTCGATCACCTGGAGCAGGCCCTTGGACGGGATGCCCATGGCGGCGTTGGAGTCCCACAGGTTGATGGCCTGGGGGTTGCCCGTCGACTCGCGCATGATGTTGCGGTAGATGCCGTTGTAGGTGCCGGGGATGCCGTTCGCCGACATGATGTCGAGCGCCTGGCGGATCCAGCCGTCCAGGTTGTCCGCGTAGACCGGCGGGGCCGGGGCGGGCATCGGGGCCGGGACCGGGGCCGCCTCCGGAGCGGGCGCGGGGGCGGGGGCGGGCGCGGGTGCGGGCATCGGCGCGGGGATCGCCTCGGCCGCCGGTGCGGCGATCGGAGCGGCGGCGGCCTCGGGCTGCTGCTCGGCCACCATGGCGATGCGAGACGGGACGCTGTTGTCGGCAACGGACGCCGCGGAGCAGGCGGCCACGGCGACGACACCCGCGGCGGCGAAGGCGACGGTGACGGTTTCGCGGAGCGAGGGGCGGCGAAGGGTGGAAAGGCGTCTGTCAGGCATTGCGAATCGGTTCCTTGATCGGGGACTTACTCGATCCGGCCGCAGTTGGGCAGCACGGATCCTGCGGCGTACGCTCGTGTGCGTTCGCCGAAACGGCCATGTGCTTTTGTGTGGTTTTGTTGTGGGGGACGCTGATGTCCCCGGAACGCGACGCTTCTGCGTGCGGCACCGGATCGCCCTCGGTGGGCTCGGCCGCTTGTCGCGCGAGACCCGCATCCTCGATGCGGTGAGACGGGCGGAAGTATGGGATTGCGGGTCCGTTGCCGGATTCCGCTCCGCCGATCACGTGGCGGGCAGGGTGCCTGCCGTGTGATCGTTACCGAATCGGTGTCTACAACTCCTCGGGCTGACCAAACTTCAGGTCGCTTTGTGACCTGATTGCAGAATGGTCACGCATGGTTAACGGACGGTGAACTGATCATGAACGGCAGGCGCTGACGATCTTGGAAAGCCCAAGACGCGGTTGTCGAATCGTTATCCAAGCTGGGAGTTTGCCGTTAAACCTCTTGTGCCGTAGGTCACAGAAATTTTCGGGCGCACAGGTGGATTTCGCGGCGATCGCGGGCGTATAGCTGTCCGAATTGAGACCACTGGTGCAACTGGGAAAAACTCCAGGTCACGGTGATGTCACGGAAATCGGGGCCATCGGGGAGACGAAAAAAACCGTGCCCTTGCCAGCCGATGACTGACAAGGGCACGGTTTGCGTGTTGTGCGCCATCAGGGACTCGAACCCCGAACCCGCTGATTAAGAGTCAGCTGCTCTGCCAATTGAGCTAATGGCGCTTGCTCCGTGTTCCGGTGCGGGACAAACCTTAACAGGCCGGGGCCGCAGAAGTGAAATCGTGTCCTGACCGGCGCGGATGTGATGCTCTCCGCCGCCGTAACGCGTGGGTTCGCCGCGGTGATCTAGTGGTGGTAACGCTGCAGTGACGGACTAGGTGTTCACATTGGCCAGGAGGTGACGCACTGGCAGAATGTCCGATTGTGGTTTCGACCGCCCGCGTACACGGCGGGGTGAGCGGCGTGGCGGTCGGTATCCGAAGCCCTCGGTGTGTCCTGGAGCGCCGAGACTTTGAAACGGGGTTGAAATGAGTTTTGGTCGAGGTCGGCACGTGCGCAAGCCGACTACGAGGCGGTCGCTACGCACGTTCGCGGGACCGGTGATAGTTGTCGCGGTCGCCGCGCTGGCATTGACCGGATGTTCGGCATCCGACGCCAAGGACGCGGCTCAGGTCGCCATCGACCGCAACCCCATCACAGAACTGATCAAGCCGAAGTTGTTGTCGCCGGTGAAAGATGGCGAGGTAGGGGTATCGCCGGGCGTCCCGTTGGCGCTCAAGGTGGAAGACGGCAAGTTCACCAACGTGAGCTTGGTCAGCCCGCAGGGCAAGGCGGTGGAGGGCAGGCTCGCCGCCGACGGGCGTTCGTGGGAGACCACCGAGGTGCTCGGCTACGGCAAGACCTACCGACTGAAGGCCGACGCGATCGGGCTCGGCGGGGCGAACTCCGCGACGCTGAGTTTCACCACGAGTTCGCCCGGTAACCAGACCAAGCCCTACCTGGTGCCCGGCGAGGCGGAGGTCGTCGGTATCGGACAGCCGGTGGCCGTCCAGTTCGACGAGAACATCCCCGACCGGAAGGCCGCGCAGGATGCGATCAAGATCACCACGGAGCCGCCGGTGGAGGGCGCGTTCTACTGGGTGAACAACCGCGAGGTGCGCTGGCGGCCGGAGCATTTCTGGGCGCCGGGATCGAAGATCACCGTCGATGTGAACGTCTACGGACGTAATCTCGGCAACGGCCTGTACGGGCAGGACAACATCCACTCGTTCTTCACCATCGGCGACGCGATGGTCTTCACCGCCGACGACAACACCAAGCAGGTGACCGTCGAGTTGAACGGCCAGGTGATCCGCACCATGCCGACCTCGATGGGCAAGGACAGCACCCCCACCGACAACGGGGTCTACATCGTGGCCGACCGCCACGAGAAGATCATCATGGACTCCTCGACCTACGGCGTGGCGGTCAACGCGCCCGACGGGTACAAGACGCCGGTCGACTTCGCGACGCGACTGTCCTACAGCGGCATCTTCTTCCACTCGGCGCCCTGGTCGGTCGGTGCGCAGGGGTACAGCAACACCAGTCACGGCTGCCTGAACCTCAGTCCGGCGAACGCGCAGTGGGTCTTTCAGAACGCCAAGCGCGGTGACATCACGATCGTGAAGAACACCGTGGGCGGCACCCTGTCCGGTGTGGACGGCTTGGGTGACTGGAACATCCCGTGGTCGGTCTGGAAAGCGGGCAACGCCGAAGACAATCGCTGAGCCGAAGCGGAACGCCGAACGGGCCACCGGAGCGATCCGGTGGCCCGTTCGGCGTTCAGGGGGTCACGGCAGCATGTTGCAACCCAACTGGGCGTCGCCCAGGATCGCGATGGCGCTGCCGGTGGCGGCGCACAGCAGCTTGCTGCCCGCCGAACCAGTGCCGGAGGAGCCGGTGGTGGCCAGGCCGCCCGCCGATCCGCTCGACGCCGAGCCGGAGTCGGGCAGCGGGGGAAGTCCGATTCCCGCGACCGCGGTTCCGCTGGATCCGGTGAGGAGAGTGGCGCCGACGAAGGCTGCGATAACCGCGGAACGCATCACGAGGTGTGTCTTTCTGGTCGAACCGGGAAGGCGCCCCAGCGACACCGTCCCACGTGCACCGCAGTCTACGGACGCGTGGCGGATTCTGGAGTGGTTTCGTTTCACATCGCGGCGAGTGCCTGCGGCAAAAGGTCTGGGGCGCAGTGAAAGAGCCTTGCGCGGAGTGTCAGCCGCGCCCGATCGAGCCGACTCGGCTCTCGGTGGGGACGTGGGCCGGTTTCCTCGATCGGCGGCGCGAAGCGATGCCCGCGACGAACGCGTCAGGACCCGGCCGGTGCGGCGAGGCGGGTCATGCGGGCGCTCGGCCTCTGCGGAAGATGATTTCCATAGGCGCCGAGACCTTCGGTGGTCGGCCGTGGCAGGAGGGCGCGCTCAGGCATGAAATGGCACGCCGCATCGTGACGCATTTCGCATGTGGACCCATTCGAGTGCAGGCGCTTGCCGATGGCTTGGGGTCTTCGGGACATGATCGCCGCCTCGGAGAGATACGGACGGCTATTTCACGTCGCGCGCCGATGCGGGGAATGAACAGAGTAGAGAAAGCGCCAGCCGTAGTGTGCGAACCGCCTCAGAGGACGGTTCGCACACCGCGACACCTGGGGTGAGCGACGGGACTCGAACCCGCGACAGCCAGGATCACAACCTGGTGCTCTACCAACTGAACTACGCTCACCATCGCCGGTGAAGAACCAGCGGGCTAGATATTAGCGTGTCTACCCGCCCACTCCCTAATCGTTATCTGGCGAGCCGTTGACCTGCGCCGATTCGGTCCGCTGTTCGGCGGTCTCGGAGACCTCGGCGGCGACGGCGGCGATTTCGGTGGTGGAGGGACCGGGCGGCGCGACGAACGCGGTCCGCCGGTAGTACTCCAGTTCCCGGATGGACTCCTGGATGTCGGCCAGTGCGCGATGGCTCAGGCCCTTCTCCGGCTGGCCGAAGTAGATGCGCGGGTACCAGCGGCGGCACAGCTCCTTGATCGAGCTCACGTCGACCATCCGGTAGTGCAGGTGGGCATCCAGCAGCGGCATGTCCCTGGCGATGAAACCGCGGTCGGTGGCGATCGAGTTGCCTGCCAGCGGCACGGTGCGCGGGGTGGGGATGTACTGGCGGATGTAGTCGAGCACGCGCTGCTCGGCCTCTTCGAGGGTGACGGTGGAGCGACGGACCTCGTCGGTCAGCCCGGAGCGCGCGTGCATCTCGGCGACCACGGCAGGCATCGCGGCCAGCGCGTCGTCGTCGGCGTGGATGACGATGTCCACGCCCTCGCCGAGGATGTTGAGATCGCTGTCGGTCACGAGTGCGGCCACCTCGATCAGCTTGTCGCTGTCCAAGCGCAAGCCGGTCATCTCGCAATCCATCCACACCATGTATTTGTCGGACACCCGTGCAACATTAGCCGGGCGAAGGTCCGGTGCCCGCGATACGGCTCGGCAACCCCGAAGCCGCCTATGCGGACGGGAATCCGACCGGTGGCGATACAGTTTCTTCCAGATCGT
The DNA here is from genome assembly GCF_040610355.1 of Nocardia sp. NPDC004168. Taxonomy (NCBI): domain Bacteria; kingdom Bacillati; phylum Actinomycetota; class Actinomycetes; order Mycobacteriales; family Nocardiaceae; genus Nocardia; species Nocardia sp. NPDC004168. The sequence continues at coordinate 178,807 of NZ_JBEXME010000008.1, forward strand.
CACCCGGCGTTTTCGGTGCGGCAGCAAACATTGAGTGAAGCAGCCCGGTCGAGCCAGGACGGAGACGTGCGATGACCACCCCGCAGGAGAAGGCGGCCGCGGCGCGCAAAGCGGCCGACGAGGCGGCGCGGATCGCGGCGGAGGCGTCCGCCGCCGCGGAGGCCGCGGAACGTGAACTGGCCGAGCAGACAGCGGGTGGAGCCGGTGCTGCCGAAGGAAGAGACGAACCGTCCCCGGGCTCGACCGCCGCACAAGAGATCGCCGCGGGCTACGCGTTCGAGGGCGCTGCGCTGGACCTGGGCACCGTGGTGGTCGACGGGAGGGTGGATTCCGGCGCGCGCGTCCGTATCCCGATGCGGATGATGAACCGGCACGGTCTGGTCGCGGGGGCGACCGGCACGGGGAAGACGAAGACCCTCCAAGGCATCGCGGAGCAACTGTCGAGCGCCGGGGTTCCGGTGGTGCTGGCCGATATCAAAGGCGACCTGTCGGGTTTGGCCGAGCCGGGCCGATCGAGCGAAAGACTCGCCACGCGGATCGCGGAGACCGGCGCCGCGGACTGGGCGGCGACCGGCTTCCCCACCGAGTTCGTGTCGCTGGGCACCACCGGGGCAGGGCTTCCGATCCGCGCCACGATCAGTTCGTTCGGCCCGGTTCTGCTGAGCAAGGTGCTCGGGCTGAACGAGACGCAGGAATCCACCCTCGGACTGATCTTCTACTGGGCCGACCGCAATGGCCTCGCGCTGCTGGACCTGAAGGACCTGCGCGCCGTGATCACTCATCTGACCAGCTCCGAGGGAAAGGATGACCTGAAAGGCATCGGCGGTGTCTCCGCGGCCACCGCGGGCGTGATCCTGCGCGCCTTGGCGAATCTGGAGGCCGACGGCGGCGACACGTTCTTCGGCGAGCCGGAACTCGATCCGGCCGACCTGGTGCGGGTGGTGGACGGAAAAGGGGTGATCACACTCTTCGAGCTGGGTGCCGAGGCGGCGCGGCCGGTGATGTTCTCCACATTCCTGATGTGGGTGCTGGCCGACCTGTTCCAGACCCTGCCGGAGGTCGGCGACGTGGAGCGTCCCGAGCTGGTGTTCATCTTCGACGAGGCGCACCTCCTGTTCTCCGACGCCTCGAAGGCGTTCTTGGATCAGGTGGAGCAGACCGTCAAACTGATCAGGTCCAAGGGAGTGGGCGTGTTCTTCTGCACACAGTTGCCCACCGATATCCCGAACCCGGTGTTGTCCCAGCTCGGCGCGCGCATCCAGCACGCGCTGCGCGCGTTCACCCCGGACGACCAGAAGGCGTTGGCCAAGACCGTCCGCACCTACCCCAGGACCGGTGTATACGACCTGGAGCAGGCGCTGACCTCCCTCGGCACCGGCGAGGCGATCGTGACGGTGCTCTCCGAGCAGGGCGCGCCGACGCCGGTGGCCTGGACCAGGATGCGGCCACCCCGGTCGCTGATGGACACCATCGGCGTGGACGCGATCCGGTCGCGGGCGCTGTCCAGCCCGCTGGCCTCGAAGTACGCCCGGACCATCGACCGGGAATCGGCCTACGAACTGCTGGCCGCCAAGATGGCCGACGCGACGCGGGAGCCGGAACCGGCACCCGTCCCCGGCCGTAACGTGAACCGCGTGGAAGAGGAGTCCGCCGCCGAGCGGATCATGCGGAATCCCGCGGTCCGCGGCTTCCTGCGCTCGGCCGCCACCGCGGCGGGACGCGAGATCACCCGCAGCCTGTTCGGCACCCGGCGCCGTTGAGCGCGCCGGTCATCCGACCTCGCGGGCGAGCAGGTCCGCCGTCGTCTCCCTGCGGATCAGTTCGCGGGCGCGGCCGTGTCGAACGGCGATGATCGGCGGCCGCCCCACAGTGTTGTAGGACGAGGCAAGGCTGTGATGGTAGGCGCCGGTGCACGGCATCGCGAGCACCTCGCCGGGGCGCAGGTCGGCAGGTAGCCGGACGTCGGCGGCGAGGATGTCGCCCGCCTCGCAGAAGCGACCGGCGACCGTCGCGGTCATCTGCGGACCGCACGGGTGGCGGCTGGCGACCACGACCTCGTAGCGCGCGCCGTAGAGCGCGACGCGCGGGTTGTCGCTCATCCCGCCGTCCACGGTGACGTAGGTGTGCCCGCCTTCGACGTGCTTGATCGAGAGCACTCGGTACAGCGTCACCCCGGCCCTGGCGACGACGGCGCGGCCGGGTTCCAGCGCGAGGACCGGGCGTGGGAAGTGGTGGCGGGCGCAGGCGGCGTCGAGGGCGTCTTCGAGGATGTCGGCGAGTTCGGCGAGATTCATTTCGGCGTCACCGGCGCGATAGGCCACCGCGTGACCGCCGCCGAGATCCAGTTGGGTCAGCACGACGCCGTGGTCTTGCCGCACCTGCGCCATCGCGGCGACCAAGCGCCGTACCGCCTCGCCGTAGTGATCCGGGTTGTAGATCTGCGAGCCCAGATGGCAGTGGAAGCCGACCAGGGTGAGGTTCGGTTGGCGCAGCACACGGTCGATCGCCTCGGCGGCCGAATCGCTGCCGAGGGGGAAGCCGAACTTCTGGTCGTGCACACCGGTGCGCACCGCGGGATGACCGTGGACATCGATGCCGGGGGACAGCCGCAGCAACACCTGCTGTGGCTTCGTGGCCAGGGCGGACAGCAGCGTGATCTCGGTGTGCGAGTCGATCACGATCCGGCCGAGCCCGCTGCGCACGGCGGTGGCCAGTTCGTCGAACGACTTTCCGTTGCCGTGCAGGACGATGCGCGCGGGGTCCACACCGGCCGCCAGCGCGACGGCCAGTTCGCCCGCCGAGCACACGTCGACCGAAAGGCCTTCCCGGGTAACCCAATCCAGCACCGACCGGGTCATCAGGGCCTTGCCCGCGTAGATGATCTCGGCCTCGGGAAAAGCTTTGCGATAGGCCCGGCAGCGGGACCGTACCTCCTGCTCGTCCAGGACGTAGGTGGGCGTCCCGTACTGATCGGCGATGTCGGCGAGGGCGACGCCGCCGAGGGTGATCCCGCCGTCGCCGTCGTAGTGCGTGTCCCGCGGCCAGACCGCGGCATCCAGGCGCGAAGGTGATCCCGACCGCAATGACGGGAGGATGTCGAGCAGCGTCACGATGTTCTCCTGGGTCGCCCCCGCTTTCTCGAATTGCGGGGCCGATGCCAGGACTACGCCGGGTGCGGGGCCGGTGGGCCGGTCATTTGCGGATCCTTGACCACCGGGCGTCGCTTCTTGACAGCTCGCTGACGCGGCTGGCTCAGCTGCCGAGTTTCTTGTAGAACGCGCCGGCGATGGGAGCGGTGACCGCGCGCGGGCCGTACTGTCCCGCCACACTCATTCCCTTGCTGATCAGGCCGGGGACAACGCGCATCTTGTTACGGGCGAGCGCGTCGATGGACACCTTCGCGGTGGCTTCCGAGGAGACCCACATGAAGTCGGGCACCATCCGGTCGACGATGGAGGCGTCGGCGGGATCCGGGGTCTCGGTGCGGACCGGGCCGGGCGCGAGCAGGGTGACGTGCACCCCGGAGCCTTTCAGCTCGCCGCGCAGCGATTCGGAGAAGGTGTTGGCGAACGCCTTGCTCGCGGCGTAGGTGGCGTTGTTCGGGATCGGCATGTTGCCCGCGGCCGAGCCGCTGATCAGGATGCCGCCGCTGCCGCGGGCGAGCATGCCGGGCAACACGGCCAGCGTCAGGTCGTGCACGGCGACGGCGTTGAGTTCCATCTGCGCGCGCTCGTAGGCCGGGTCGAGTTCGGCGATCGCGCCGAAGGTCGCGATGCCCGCGTTGTTGCACAAGACGGCGATCTCGCGGGTCGCCAGTTCTTTCACCAGTACAGCGCGCTGCTCGCGGTCGGCCAGATCGACCGCGCGCACCTCGGCGGTGATGCCGTGGGCCAGGGTCAGTCGCTGCGCGAGCTCGGTGAGCAGCTCCTCGCGGCGGGCGACCAGGATCAGCGAGTAGCCGCGGGCGGCGAGTTCGGCGGCGAGCGCGGTGCCGATGCCGGAGGAGGCGCCGGTGACGACCGCGCGGTTCTCGGAAGTGGGGGAGGGCAGGCTCACCCGATGCAGCCTAGGCGACGTGACCCGGTGGTCCGCCGCACGATCCCCGGCGGGGTTCCGTGCCGCGGTCACGGCGGCCGGGCGTCCGGGCCCGGCCGCCGCCCGCTCACAGCCGTGCGGCCAGCCGGGTGCCCTGGTCGATGGCTCGTTTGGCGTCCAGCTCGGCGGCCAGTTCGGCGCCGCCGATGAGGTGCGGCCTCATCCCGGCGGCGCGCAGCGGGGCCTCCAGGTCGCGCACGGATTCCTGGCCCGCGCAGACGATGACGTTGTCGACCGGGATCAATTGGGGCCGTTGTCGCTTCTCTCCGAAGCTGATGTGCAGGCCGTTGTCGTCGATGCGCTCATAGTTCACACCGCCGATCTGCTCGACGCCCTTGGCCTTCAGCGCGGCCCGATGCACCCACCCGGAGGTCTTGCCCAGGTCCTTCCCGAACGGAGTGGTCTTGCGTTGCAACAGAACGACTTCGCGCGCCGCCGGAGCCGGCCTGGGCGTGGTGAGCTGCCCGGGAACCTGCTCGTCGCCGGAGGTGACGCCCCACTCCTCCTTCCACTCGTCCAGCTTGAGGGCGGGATGCCCTTCCACGGTGAGGAATTCGCTGACGTCGTAGCCGATGCCGCCCGCGCCGATCACGGCGACGCGCTTGCCGACCGGCTTCTCCTCCCGCACCAGTTCGGCGTAGGACAGCACCATGGGGTGGTCGATACCGGGGATGTCCGGGATCCGCGGCTGTACGCCGGTGGCGAGCACGACCTCGTCGTAGCCGCCCGCGATGAGTTCTGCGGCGCCGACCCGCTTGTTCAGGTGCACCGTGACGCCGGTGAGCTCGAGCATCCGGGTGTAGTACCGGATCGACTCACTGAATTCTTCCTTGCCCGGGATGCGGCGGGCGATGTCGAACTGGCCGCCGATCTTGTCGTCGGCCTCGAACAGGTCGACGCGATGGCCGCGTTCGGCGAGGCTCACCGCCGCCGAGAGCCCGGCCGGGCCCGCGCCGACCACGGCGACGCGCTTGCTGCGGCGGGTCGGCAGCAGTTTCAGCTCGGTCTCGTGCCCGGCGCGCGGATTGAGCAGGCAGGACACCGTCTTGCGCTGGAAGGCGTGATCCAGGCACGCCTGGTTGCAGGCGATGCAGGTGTTGATCTCGTCGACGCGATCCTGGGCGGCCTTGTTCACCCACTCCGGATCGGTGAGGAAGGGACGGGCCAGCGAAATCAGCTGCGCGTCACCGCGGGTCAAGATCTCCTCGGCCACCTCGGGCATGTTGATCCGGTTCGACGCGCACACCGGGATGGTCACCCGCGCGGTGATCTTCGCGGTGAATTCGACGAAGGCGGCACGGGGTACCGAGGTGACGATGGTGGGCACCCGCGCTTCGTGCCAGCCGATGTCGGTGTTGAGGATGTTTACCCCGGCGGCTTCGAGTTCCACGGCCAGCGCGACGATCTCGTCGAAGCTCTGTCCCTTCTCCACCAGCTCGGCCATGGACAGCCGGAACACGATGATGAAGTCCGGGCCGACCGCGGCGCGGGTGCGGCGCACGATCTCCACCGCGATCCGGCGCCGGTTCTCCGGGGAGCCGCCCCACGCGTCCGTGCGCTTGTTGGTGCGCGGCGCGAGGAACTGGTTGATGAAATATCCTTCACCGCCCATGATCTCGCAGCCGTCGTAGCCCGCGAACTGGGCCAGCTTCGCGCAGCGGGCGTAGTCGTCGATGGTGCGCTCGACGCCTTTGGCCGACAGCGCGCGCGGCCGGAACGGGTTGATGGGCGCCTTGATGGACGACGCCGACACACTGCCCGGCATGTAGGAGTAGCGACCCGCGTGCAGGATCTGGATGGCGATCTTGCCGCCGTGCTCGTGCACCGCTTTGGTGATCGCGCGGTGCCGGTACGCTTCGGTTTTGTTGGTCAGCTTGGCGCCGAAAGGCAGCAGCCAGCCTGCGCGATTCGGCGCGTAGCCGCCGGTGATGATCAGGCCCGCGCCGCCGCGTGCTCGTTCGGCGAAGTAGGCGGCCAGTTTGTTGGTGTCCCAGGCGCGGTCCTCCAGCCCGGTGTGCATCGAACCCATCACCACGCGATTGCGCAGGGTGGTGAAGCCGAGATCGAGCGGCTCGAACAAATGGGGGAAGGAGCTCATGGGGCAGGTCGCCTTTCTCCGTCCGCGTGCGGGGCTGTCGCGCGCGGGTGTAGTGCTTGCAGAACTTCGTCGCACCATTCGACGAATCCGGCCTCCACGCGGATGCCCGCGCGCAGGACGAGGTACTGGTGCAGGGCCGTCCCGGCGAGCCGCTCGGGAGCGGGGAAGTCGTGTTTCTCGATGTGCCGGTACAGCTCGAGCCGCTGGGCGTGCTGGTCGCGGTGGCGGGCCACCTCCGCGCGCAACGCGGTGATGTCGCCGTACGCGGCGGCGCGGATCTTCACGGCGAGTTCGTTGCGCGGAGTGGCGGAATCGCTCGGTTCGGCGATCCAGCGCGCGAGTTCGGCGCGTCCGGTCTCGCTCACCGAGTAGACCTTCTTGTCCGGCCTGCCCTCCTGGATCACCGTCTCGCCGTCGACCCAGCCGGACTCCTCCATGCGCTTGAGGACGCGATAGATCTGCTGGTGGGTCGCGCTCCAGAAGTAGCCGATGGACTTGTCGAAGCGGCGCGCCAGCTCGTACCCCGAGCCGGCGCGCTCGGTCAGCGATACCAGCAACGCATGCTCGAGTGCCATGCGGTGAGGATAGCCGTGACACTCGGTACTATGCAACTAGGTGCATAAGCACCCTCCGTTTCGTCACGGCCGGACCCGATTTCGGCCCGCCTCGTCACCGTCTCGCGCATTAAGCTGCGCGGCATGACCGAGGTGAACGCCCAGGCGACAGTCGGGCAGGCCGCCGGGCGCGGGCAAGTGGTGGCGTGGGGGCTGTGGGATTGGGGATCTTCGGCATTCAACGCCGTGATCCTCACCTTCGTCTTCTCGGTGTATCTCACCGACAAGGTCGGCGACGATCTGCCCGGCGGTGTCTCCGCCAGCGCGTGGCTTGGGTGGGCGCTGGGCATCGCGGGCCTGATCGTGGCGTTGACCGCGCCGGTCAGCGGACAGCGCTTCGACGCGTCCGCGAAACGCAAGGGCTCGCTCGGTGCGCTGACCGCGCTGACCGTCGCGGCGATGACGCTGATGTTCTTCGTGCACGACGACTACCACGACCTGTGGTTCGGCCTGGCGCTGCTGGCGTTCGCGTCGGCCTGCTTCGAACTGGCGAACGTGCCGTACAACGCGATGCTGCGGCAGGTCTCCACGCCGCAGACCGTTGGCCGGGTCTCCGGATTCGGTTGGGCGATGGGTTATTTCGGCGGCATCTTGCTGCTGCTGATCTGCTATTTCGGCTTCATATCCGGCGAGGGAGACAACCGCGGGCTGCTCGGCGTGCCCACCGATCAGGGACTCAACATCCGGCTGGTCGCCGTGCTCGCCGCCGTCTGGTTCGCCGCCTTCGCGTTGCCGGTGCTGTTCGCGGTCCCCGAACTGCCACGGACGAACGCCGATCCCGGCGCGGCGAGCGCGGGGTTCCTCGGCTCGTACCGGGTGTTGTGGCGTGACCTGCGCGAGCTGTGGCGCGTCGACCGGCGCACGGTCGGCTTCCTGGTGGCCAGCGCCGTCTTCCGGGACGGCCTCGCCGGGGTGTTCACCTTCGGTGCGGTGCTCGCCGTGCGGGTCTACGGGATCGCCGACTCGGATGTGCTGCTGTTCGGCATCGCGGCCAATGTCGTTGCGGCGCTGGGGGCGATCGTCGCGGGGCGCTTCGACGACCGGGCCGGGCCGAAGATCGTCATCGTGGTGTCCCTGGCCGCGATGCTGGTGTGCGGGCTGGCGCTGCTGGTGGTGTCCGGCCCACTGATGTTCTGGATCTTCGGCTTGCTGCTCACCGTCTTCGTCGGCCCGGCGCAGGCGGCGGCGCGCTCGTTCCTGACCCGCCTCGCGCCGCCGGGCCGGGAGGGGCAGCTCTTCGGCTTGTATACGACCACCGGGCGCGCGGTGTCCTTCCTCGCCCCGAGCCTGTTCGGCTTGTTCGTCTGGCTGTTCGGTTCGGACCGGGCGGGGATCGCGGGCCTGTTGGTCGTGCTCGCGGCCGGGCTCGCGGTGCTGCTGCCGGTGCGGTCACCGGATCCGGTCACGGTGCGCGGCGATGTCGAGGAGCCCCGGCCCGCCGAGTGAGTTCGGCGGATCCGGTCGCGGCGGGCGGCGGCGTCGAGGAGTCACGGCCCGCCGAGTGAGTTCGGCGGCGGATCAGCGCCGCTTCGGTGGCCGCCAGCCGCCCATGCCGAGTGCGATCAAACGCATCTGCTGGACGGTGCGGTCGATGATCGCCTGCTCGTCGCGCGGCGCGGCCGACACGTAGGCGGCGATCCCGTCGGTCACCGTGCTGACCATCAGGTCGGCGGCGATCTCCAGGTCTCGTGGCGTCCAGGAGTCCAGGGCCCGGATGCGGGAGAGGTCGGCGACGAGCTCTCGGACGATCAGTTGGATCTCCCGGGCGATGGCCGTGCGCAAGGCGGCGGACCCGCCGTGGCGCTCCCTGGTGAGGAAGCCGAACAGCTCACGTTTGGGGCCCACTTGCGCGAACACGAAGCGGACCGTGTCCGACAGGCCCGCGTCGGCATTGCGGCGGACTTCGCGCAGCGCCAGCCGCAGCGCGGTGACGCCGTCGTCGACCAGCGTGGCGCCGAGGTCCTCCAGCGACGCGAAGTGCCGGTAGAACGCCGTCGGCACGATGCCGGCCGAGCGGGCGATCTCCCGCAGGCTGAGCGCGGCGAATCCGCGTTCGGCGGCCAGCGCGAGCGTGCCGTCCAGGAGCGCCTGCCTGGTCCGCTCCTTGCGTTCGCCTCGGGTAGCCGCCTGCTCACTCATCTCGGTGAGCATACATCCGTTCACCATTCGACCTATCCCCAGATGTAGTTCGAGTCACATGTTTCGCCGGTTGACACCTAGCCCCGGTCATCCGTCACACTAGTTGAGTGTACAGACGTGCACTGAAATTCCAGCCGCACGTCGTCAGTCCGACAAGATTGACGGAGAACAAATGGTGGATCTCATCAACTTGGTGCAGACCCTGACCTCGCCGCACCCGCTGGATCGGTACCTCGAGCTGGTCCGCCCCACCCTCACGGTGCGGGACATGCGGGCCGAGATCACTCACGTGCGCCGCTCGGCGCCCGGCTCGGTGACGCTCACGCTGCGCCCCACCCGGCACTGGCAGGGCCACGTCGCCGGACAGTACGTCCAGATCGGCGTGGTGATCGACGGCGTGCGGCACACGCGGTGCTACTCGCCGGTGAACCCGGAAGGCGGTCGGGATCGTCATATCGAGCTGACCGTGAAAGCGCATCCGGACGGTTTGGTGTCGCAGTACCTGTACCGTCACGCCGCCCCCGGCATGGTGGTCGACCTGGCACCCGCCGACGGCGTGTTCCGGCTGCCCGAGTCGCGGCCGCGGCGCGTCCTGCTGATCAGCGGTGGCAGCGGCATCACGCCGGTGCTGTCCATGCTGCGCACGCTCGCCGCGGAGGACCATTCGGGCGAGGTCGTCTTCCTGCACTACGCCAAGTCGCCCGCTGTGCTGCCGCACCGAGCGGAACTGGACGCGATCGCTGCACGGCATCCGAACTTCCGCATCGAGCTGCGCTATCCGCATCGCATGCCGGATCTGGCGCCGCGGGCGGATTCCGGTGCGCCGTGGGTGGATCTCGCCCGGCCGAAGGGCAGCGGGTACTTCGACTACGACGAACTGGAGCGCGTCGCGCCTTGGTTCGCCGACGCGCAGACCTTCGTCTGCGGCCCGCCGTCGCTGATGGACGCGGTGCGCACGGTCTATCAGGCCGAGCAACTCGAGGACCGGCTGCACTCCGAGGAGTTCACGCTGTCGGTCGCGCCGGTGGACGCCGCCGACGCACACGGCACCGTCAGTTTCTCGGCCAGCGGCGTGAGCGCCGACAACACCGGAGCCACGTTGCTCGAGCAAGCCGAATCCGCCGGTCTCACGCCCGAGTACGGCTGCCGCATGGGGATCTGCTTCTCCTGCACAGCGGTGCGCCGCTCCGGCTGCACGCGCAATCTGCGCACCGGCGAGACCGACACCGACCCCGACCAGCCGATCCAGCTGTGCATCAGCGCGCCGGTCGGCGACGTCGACATCGACATCTGATTCACGAAGGGGAGCCAATTATGACCATCCTGACCGAAACCGAGAACGGACCGCTGGTCCTGAGCCCGGACCAGATCGAGGAACTCGGCCGTGAACTCGACGAGCTGCGCGCGGCCATCGTCGCCGACCTCGGCGAGCGCGACCGGGAATACCTGTACTCGATCATCAAGGCGCAGCGGGGATTCGAGATCGCCGGGCGCGGCCTGATGTATCTCGGCTTCCTTCCGCCCTTCTGGCTGGCCGCCGTGGCGGCGCTGAGTGTGTCGAAGATCCTGGACAACATGGAGATCGGCCACAACGTCATGCACGGCCAGTACGACTGGATGCGCGAGCCCGGCCTGAATTCCCGCGTGTTCGAATGGGACACGGTCTGCCCGGCCGACCAGTGGAAGCACTCGCACAACTACCTGCACCACACCTACACCAACATCCACAACAAGGACCGCGACATCGGCTACTCCATCCTGCGCATGGACGAGGCGCAGGAGTGGAACGTGCTCCGGCTCGGCCAGCCGCTGTACGCCTTCGTGCTCATGATGCTGTTCGAGTGGGGTGTGATGGGCCACGACCTCGAGGTCGAGCACATCCTGGCGGGTAAGAAGAAGTGGCCGGAGGTCAAGAACCTGATCCTCGGTCAGTGGCGCAAGGCGGGCAAGCAGGTGCTCAAGGACTACCTGGTGTTCCCCGCGCTGACCGGACCGCTGTTCTTCCACACGCTGGCGGGTAACGTCACCGCCAACCTGGTGCGCAACGTGTGGGCCTTCGCCATCATCTTCTGCGGTCACTTCCCGGCCGGCGTACAGACGTTCACCGAGGAGGAGACCGCGGACGAGACCCGCGGCGAGTGGTACATCCGGCAGATGCTCGGCTCGGCCAACATCACCGGCAGCAAGCTGTTCCACATCATGTCCGGGAATTTGTCGCATCAGATCGAACACCATCTGTTTCCCGATCTGCCCGCGAGCCGTTATCCGGAGATGGCGCCTACGGTCCGCGCACTGTGTGAAAAGTACGGTTTGCCGTACAACACCGGCTCGCTCGGTAAGCAGATCGGCTCGGTATGGAAGAAGATTTTCAAGCTGGCACTTCCGCCGCGCTGGGTCGAGAGCGAACCGTCCCCCGGTGTTATCGTGATGCGTCAGCGAAAGGCGAGCGAAGCGGGCGTGTGAATGATCGGGAAATTCGAGAGCAACAAGGATCTCATTCAGGAATTGACGTCTTCCGGTGCCAGGCACGTCGGCAATATCGCCAACATCATCACGGGGACGGTCGCCGAGGTCACCAAGGAGATCGGTGAGTGGATCACCGACGCCATCGAGATGAACGAGGCGGCGGCCGCGGCGCGCCGGGACGCGGAGGCACAGCGGGATCTCGATCGTGACCTCGACACCGAGACCGAGGTCACGGTCACGAAACCGCGGGCGGACGCGACGGAGGCGTTCCTCGACGCCGAGGTCGTCGAGCCGGGCGTCGACGAGCCGCGCTGATCACCAGACCGGCAGCCTGCGCCGATGCTCGATGACGTCGGTGATCAGATCCTGATAGCCGTCGACCAGCTCGGCCAGCCTGGACCACTGCAGGTGGGCCTCACCGCCCGCCTGCCCCGGGTGCGGCCCGGTCGTGATCTCGTCGTCCAAAGAGTGTCGGGCCGAAACCCATTTGGCCGCGATTCGGTCGATGACCGCGCCGAGTGTCTCGGTATGCAGGGAGGCGCCCTCTCGGTGCTGCACGTTCTCCGCCACCCATGCGTCGATCCGCCCGATCCATTCCGCGCGGCAGCCGTCGATGTCCTCCACTTGCTGGGTGCAGGCGGCGACGCGGGTGCTGGATGCCTCCGGGGCGTGTGATCGCTCGAGTGCCCGCTGCCGTCGCTCATGGCAGTCGACGAGCTTCCGCGCGGCGTGCAGCACGCTGTGCCGGTGCTGGTTCTCGCCGGGTTCGCGAATCGCGCGAAGCAGTGCGGCGGGCGGCGGCAGCTCTTGGGCTCCGAAACTGCGCTGAGCGTATTCGGTGGGCATGACATACCTCTGCGACACGACGAATCCTGGATGCGCCAGGGCCGAGGGGGATTTCGGGGAGGGGCGCCCCTCGGCTCCGGCGCAGTCCCGCACCCGGATGCCATCCCGCGTTCCACCAGCACGGCAGAGAAACCGGGAAATCCGCGACGATGCGGGAGAAGACGGTCCGAGAAATCAGGACACTTTCAGGAAAGCGCGGTAACCGAAGCCGCGCAATACTCTGGTCTGTGAATCCGAAAGCTGCCGGGAAATCGTTATATTCCGTTACGGATCGGTCACCCGGACCGGCGCTCGGCGGTGCGTTCTCGAAATTGTCGAGCGTATGAGCAGCAACCGATTCGGTGCGTGCGCTGCGCGCCACCGCCGCATGGGCTAGCCTCGGTATTCGTGCCCGCCTACGTGTCATCGCCGGAGCTGACATTCGGCTTCATGTTCGCGCTGGAAGACCCTGAGCGAATCGCGGAGGTCGTGCGTGATCTGATCGTCCGCAAGACCGTCTCGGTCTTCCGTCTCGCCCGGCTGTCCGACGACGACGGCCCGCCGGAGCGCTACGTGGTCAACTGGGCGGTCATCCCGCAGATCTCGATCACCACCGCCGCGCCGGACGAGGAGGAGCTGCGAACCACCCGTACCATGCTGGTCAACGCTTTTCTCAGTGAGGGTGGCGAGGTCAGCCTGTATTCGGCGCAGTCGAGCGGACCGGCCTGAGGCGGACCGTCCCGGAGGCGCACATCCAGGACGGTCCGATCGATCACCCAACCGGTAGCGGTGCGTCGAGCCGTCCGGAGCGGGCGAGCGCGAACAGCCCCGCCGCCGCGGCTGCTCCCACGGCGACGAGCGCGGCCCACGCCAGTGCGCTCATCCCGGCCTCGCGCGTGCGGTCCAGCAGCGTTCCGATGCCCAGATTCCCGAGCAGGATGCCGATACCGACGATGGTGTTGTAGAGGCCGTAGTGCGTCGCCACCAGGCGGTTGCCCGACAACGCGACCACGGTGTCCATTTCGAACGGAAAGACCGCTGCCGCACCGATTCCCAGCGCGACCGCGGTCAACAGCAGTGCGCCGATCGCGGGCCCCACGCCGAAACCGGTGCCCGGGATCACCACCAGCGGCACGAACGCGGACGCGAGTATCGCCATGCCGAGCGCCAGGCTGTGCGCGCGGCCCCACCGCTGCCCGAACCAGCGGGTGATGCGCAGTTGCCCGGCGATCGCGATCAACCCGGACAGTACGAACACCGCCGTCATCAGCACGGTGGCCGAGTCGCCCGCGATCCGTGCGGCGTGCACCGGCAACGCCAGGTAGACCTGGAAGGCCAGGACCGAGGAACTGATCATCGCCGCGGCGAACAGCAGGAACGGGCGGTTGGCCAGCACCACGCGCCAATCGTCCAGCACCGAGGTGGTTTTCGGCTCGGCGCGGTGCTGCGGCAGCGCGCGTAACTGGGCCAGCGTCAGCACGCCGAACACCACCGCGGCGCCCGTGGCGGTCGCACGGAAGTCGACGGCCATCAGCGCGAGCCCGGCGATCGGGCCGAACAGTATGCCCGCCTGGTAGAAGACGTTGAACACGGCGAACGCCTCCACCCGGCGCTCGCCCGAGTCGACCGCCAGATACGCGCGGACCGCCGGGTTGAACAACGCGCCCGCGAAGCCGGTCGCGGCCGAGGCCACCAGCAGCGAGGGCAGCGTGTCCGCGACCGCGAGCAGCGCGAAACCGCCGGTGCGCAGCAGGCATCCGGTCACGATGAGCGGCTTGTAGCCGAGTCGATCGGCCAGCGTGCCGCCGACGAGGAACATGCCCTGCTGGGAGAAGTTGCGGATACCGAGGACGAGCCCGACCGCCCACGCGGCCAGCCCGAGCGGACCGGCCAGGTAACCGGCCAGGTAGGGCATCAGCATGTAGAAGCCGGTGTTGATGGCGAACTGATTGACCATCAGCATCCGGCTGGGACGGTTGAAGCCGCGGTAGGTGGCGATCAGATCGGTCATCGCGTCCGCTCCTTCCCGGCGGCGTCGCGGGGATCGACGACCGTCGTGCACCGGGTCCACGAGAGCGCGACGGCGTCGGACGGATGCGCGATGCGCAGCGGTGCGGTGGGTGGTGCGACGTCGAGCAAGCCGTGCTCGCGGCAGTAGTCGTCGTTGTACACCGTGTCGAAGTAGCGCAGCGGTCCGTCGGGAAAGACCGCGGCGATCCGCGTGGCCGGATCGCCGGTGCGGGCGAGCCAGCCCGCGACCAGGGCGACCGCGCCGACGCTCCAGCCGCCGCTGGCGTGGTGTGTCGCGGCGAGTCTGCGGCAGGCCCAGACCGCCTCCGCGGGCGCGACCCAGTGCACCTCGTCGAACGCCGAATAGTCGACGTTGTCCGGGTGGATACTCGAACCCAGCCCGCGCATCAGCCGTGGCCCCGCGGGCTGTCCGAAGATCGTGGACGCCACCGTGTCGACGCCGACCAAGCGCAGGTGCGGAAAGTATCGGCGCAGCGTGCGGGTGATCCCCGCGGAATGGCCGCCGGTGCCGACCGAGCAGACCAGGACGTCGATCCTGCCCAGCTGGGCGACCAACTCGAGCGCCAGGGTCTCGTAGGCGTCCTGGTTGTCGGGGTTGCGGTACTGGTCCGGGCACCAAGCCCGCGGATCGCGCGCCAGCAGTTCGGCGACGCGGTCGCGCCGCGCCTGCTGCCAGCCGCCGGTGGGGTGCGGCTCGGTGACCAGTTCCACCCGCGCGCCGTAGGCCGCGAGCATCCGGTGCATGAGCGGTTCCAAGCCGGGGTCGGTGACCAGCGTGACCGGGTGGCGATACACCATTCCCGCCAGCGCCAGGCCCAGACCGAGCGTGCCGCTGGTGGATTCGATGATCGGAGCGCCAGGTGCGAGCGCACCGCGCGCGATGGCGCGCTCGACCATGTGCAGCGCGGGCCGGTCCTTCATGCCGCCGGGGTTGGCGCCCTCCAGCTTGGCCCAGAAGCCGAGGCCGTCCGGTCGCGTTGTGCCGCCGAGCGGTTCGGTGATCCAGAGCACGGGCGTGTTGCCCACCATGGTCGCCGGACGCGGACAGCGCTGGGCCGCCGTCAGGAGACTCGCCGGGCTCGCGAGCGGGGTCGTCTCCGGTTCGCGCGGAGCGGGATCGGGCACAGCCGGGTTCTGCAGCGCAGAAGTCATAGGGAATCGTCGATTCTGTGCGGTCGCTGTCGCAGCGACGGTGTGAGTGCGGACTTCGCACGAACACCGGCCGGGCCCCGGCAGGCTCCGGCCTGACGCTGACCGATCAGTTCCGATCGATGCCGAATCGAGTGAGTCTGTCTCTGCCCGGATACACCGGGAGGGTCGCGACCGGGGGTGCGCGCACGCCGCCCCCGAGCGCGGACCCAGGGGCCGCGAGCAGCACCGACACGGACGCGATCAACAGCAACAGCAGCAGCGAGACAGCGCGCGGCAGGGCGGCGAGCACACCATCGGCGGGCACATGCCGGTCCGGTTCGGCGGCGTGCTGATGCCGGTCGACGAGGATCGCCGGGGAGACGATAGAGGCCACGACGGGCCCGGACGCTTCGATGTGGGCGTGTGACGCGACAGCGTGGCCGAAGACATGGCACTGGGGCACCGCCATGGCGACCACCCAGACGGTGTACGTGAGAGCCACGATCATCCGGATCACCGGTAGCCGCAGCGCGCCGAACGTCACGCTGTCCGATGGTACAAGTTCGCCCGCGCGACGATCCGCGGGCGGGAACGACGATGCGGTCGCGGTGCGGGTGATATCGGCTGCGGCACAACGCCGGTCGTTTGCCGAAGACCGAATGCACCCCGATTCGTTGGCATGTCGGTATCAGATGGTGCCGTTCGCCGGCGGCCGAATACGCGACAATCAGGACACCTACTGGTTGTGGCATGGATCACAGCAACCGTAAGGAGCGTTGCTCATGGAACTCGAGAAGCCCGTCACGCCGCCCAGCCCGATTCGTGTTCGAGGCGATCTGGACTCCGCGCTGTCGCGGTGGCTGTGGCTGGTCAAGTGGCTACTGGCGATTCCGCACTACGTCGTGCTGTTCTTCCTACACATCGCGTACGCCGTGCTCACGGTGGTGGCCTTCTTCGCCATCCTGATCACCGGCAAGTACCCGCGGGGACTGTTCGACTTCAACGTGGGCGTCATGCGCTGGGGATGGCGGGTGACTTTCTACGCGCTCTCGGTACTGGGCACCGACAAGTACCCGCCGTTCAGCCTGCAACCGAACGCGGACTACCCGGCCGACCTGGAGATCGACTATCCGGAGACCTTGCACCGCGGCCTGGTGCTGGTGAAGTGGTGGCTGCTCGCCATTCCGCACTACCTGATCGTCGGCGCGGTGCTCAGCGGCGGCATCGCGATCGCGGGGAGCGACGGTGACGACTGGGGCGGCGGCTCGATCTCGTTGCTGAGCATCCTGCTGATCGTCGCGTTGATCGGGTTGCTGTTCACGGCGCGCTACCCGCAGGGCATCTACGACTTCGTGATGGGCGTCAATCGCTGGATCATCCGCGTGCAGGCCTATGCCGGTTTGATGCGGGACGAGTACCCGCCCTTCCGGCTCGACCAGGGCGCTCGCGAGCCCGACTGAACCGGTACCGAATCCGCCCGCCTGTTCAGCGGGCGGATTCGTATATCCGCCGGACGACGTCCTCGATCTCGGGCTCCTCGATCGACAGGTCCCGCACTTCGGCGCGCTCCGACACCGCGGCCAGCAATTGCGCGGCCGTGATCTGCTCGGGATCGAAGGCCAGCCGCTGCCGCATACCGTCGCCTTCGGTGCCGAGCAGCTGGGCGCAGCGTAGATCGTCGAGGTCGGGCGCCGGTTCGGCCAGGTCGACCACCAGTACCCGGCGCGCGCCGACGGTGGCCGCCAGGCCGGTCAGCGACCCGTCGTACACCAAGTGTCCGTGATCCACGACGAGCACACGCTCGCAAAGCCTTTCGATATCGCCCATATCGTGGGTGGTAAGCAGCAGGGTCGTACCGCGCTCGGCCCGCTCCGTGCGCAGGAACTCGCGCAGCCGTTGTTTGGACAGCACATCGAGGCCGATCGTGGGCTCGTCCAGGATGACCAACTCGGGCGAATGCAGCAGTGCCGCGGCAACTTCCGCGCGCATGCGCTGGCCCAGCGAGAGCTGGCGCACCGGTGTGTCGAGTGTGTCGGCCATTTCCAGCTGCTCGATCAGTTCGTGCGCGCGCTTGCGCGCGGCGCCCGGCTCCAACCGGTGGATCGCGGCGAGGATCGAGAACGACTCGCGCAGGGGCAGATCCCACCACAGTTGCGAGCGCTGGCCGAACACCACGCCGATCCGCCCGGCCAGTTCACGTCGCTGCCGCACGGGATCCAGCCCGCAGGTGCGCACGGTGCCCGCGGTGGGGACCAGGATGCCGGTGAGCATTTTGATCGTGGTGGACTTGCCCGCGCCGTTGGCGCCGATGTAGCCGACGGCGGCGCCCCGCTCGATCCGGACGGTCATCCCGTCGACGGCGGTGAGCGTCTCGCGGCGCCTGCGCCAGCGGCGGCCGTTTTTGCGATACAGGATGAACTGCCTGGTGAGGCTCTCCATGTCGATGATCGCCTCCGGGCTGCCCGTGCTCATCCGCCGCCTCCCTGGTAGTGCCGAGTGCCCGATCGCCACAAACCCAGCGCCAGCAGCCAGACCCACAGCGCCGCCGCCGGGGTGAGCCAGGCCAGCCAGGCGGGCAGCAGCGGAGGGCCGGGCAAGCCGAGCAGCGCGAGGGTGGGCAGATAGGCCGTGAACGAGACCGGAATCGCGAACCCGAACAGCAGCCGCATGGGAGTGGGGAACACCGACGCCGGTTGCGTCGCCGCGAACGAGCCGCCGTAAGTGAAACTGTTGGTGAGCTCGGAGCCGTCGATCAGATAGAACTGCAATCCGGCGGCGCAGACGAACACCCCGCCGAACAGTGCGATACCGCCGACCAGCGTGAGTGCGAGCAGCGCGGCCGTGGTCGAACTCCAGGCGATGTCGTTGCGTGCCGCACCGGTCACCAGCGCGACGATCGAGACCGAGGCGCGAGCGAACCGGCGCAGGGAGATGTCGCTGGTGATCAATTGCAGCAGCAGTGGTTGCGGCCGCAGGTGGTAGGCGTCGAGCTGGCCCATCCGGATCAGCACCGGCAGCGTGTCGAGGTGGCCGAAAAGCACCTGGGACAGCGCGAAACTCGTGTTGCTCAACCCGAACAGAAGCAGTGCGCCGTCCAGGTCGAGGCCGCCGAGGACGCGTGCGGTGCGGAAGATGAGCCACACCTCGGCCAATTCGACCAGGCCCACCAGAAATGCGCTCAGAAGCTCACTGGCGAACGACAACCGGTAGCTGCGCTGCGCCCGGATCCTGGAGCGCAACACGGCCACGTAGGGCGTCGACCACGACTCGGTGCGCGGGGCAACGATGTCACCCACCCTGCACCTCCAGCCTGCGTCGGCCCGCGACGAGCAGCACGCGTCCGGCGATCGCGGTGACCACCACCCAGAACACTTGGATCCCGACGACCGAGAGTGCTTCCGCGCCGGTGATCCGTCCCGAGAGCACGTCGATCGGAGACTGCAGAATCGACGGGAAAGGCGTGGCCGCCGCGATGGCGCCCAGCCACGATGGGAACATGTGCACCGGCACGAACAGTCCGGCCAGGAACGTGCCCGCGGCGTAGTACAGCACCCGGATGCCGCGGGTTTCCACGACCCAGAATCCGATCAGCACCACGAGGAACCGGCACAGGAACGAGATGACCACCGCCAGCAGGACACTCACCGCTCCGAGCAGGTAGGGACCGGGCGTGACCGGCATCGCCAGCCCGAAGGTGAGCGTGCCCACCAGCACGCTCGGCACTCCGCGCGGCAGGAAAGTGCACGCCGCGCGCCCGAGATCATCGGCGAGATAACCGCATTGGATGTCGACCGGGCGCAGGAAATCGATCGCGATGTCGCCGTTCTTCACCCGATCGTCCAGCGGTCCCAGCGGTCCCATGAACTGCACCGCGCCGAGCAGCCCCTGGGAGAGCCACACGTAGGCGCCGACGCTGCCCCGGTCGTACCCGCCGAAGTCGCCCGCGGCATCCACCGCCGCGGCGAGGACGGCCGCGCGGACGAACCCGAACACGCAGTTGGTGAACAGCCCCGCGAACATGGCCATTTTGTATTGCCACTGTCTGCGGAATCCGGCGCCCACGAGGGATGTGTAGAGGGCGACGGCGCTGCGAAATCGTTCTCTGACGGCACGCTGTCCGCCCCCCTCCGGTCTGCCGCGCACAAGGAGTTGACTCTACTGGCCGCGGCGCGGAGCGGGAAAGGCTTCGGCGCGTTTTGAAGAAAAGGCCACATCCGGGCTGCGTCGATGTTAGAAACACTCTCACTTCAGATTGTGGAGCGCTCGCGCATGATGAGTAAGGAACGCCGATGACCGTCGCCGAGATGACTGTTTTCGAGGCACTCGAATCGAACGTGCGCGGGTACTGTCGCTGCTGGCCCGCCGTCTTCGACACCGCCAGCGGAGCGTGGTTGCGCGACGAGAACGGCAAGGAGTACTTGGATTTCTTCGCGGGCGCGGGCTCGCTCAACTACGGCCACAACAACCCCGTACTCAAGCGGGCGCTGCTCGACTACATCGCCGGGGACGGCATCACCCACGGGCTGGACATGTCCACCGTCGCCAAGCGGCGGTTGCTGGAAGTGTTGCGCGACAACGTCCTCGCCTCGCGCGGGCTGGATTGGAAAGTCCAGTTCCCCGGGCCGACCGGAGCCAACGCGGTCGAGGCCGCGTTGAAGCTCGCGCGCAAGGTGACCGGGCGGCAGACCGTGCTGAGCTTCACCAACGCTTTCCACGGGATGTCGCTGGGCGCGCTGGCGGTGACCGGGAACGCCGCGAAGCGGTCGGGTGCAGGGGTGCCGCTCGGGCACGCGATGCCGATGCCATACGACGGGTATCTCGGTGTCGCCGACGATCTGCTGTGGATGCGTAAGGCGCTGGATGATCCGTCATCGGGGTTGGACAAGCCTGCGGCGGTGATCGTGGAGACGGTGCAGGGCGAAGGCGGCATCAATGTGGCCCGGGCGGAGTGGTTGCGTGGACTGGCCGAATTGTGTTCGGCCCGTGGCATTCTGTTGATCGTCGACGACGTGCAGATGGGTTGCGGCCGTACCGGGCCGTTCTTCTCTTTCGAGGTCGCCGAGATCAGGCCCGATATCGTGACGTTGTCGAAGTCGATCGGCGGCTACGGTCTGCCGATGGCGTTGGTGTTGTTCCGGCCGGAGCTCGATCAGTGGGCGCCCGGTGAGCACAATGGCACCTTCCGGGGCAACAACGCGGCGTTCGTGACGGGGCGTGTCGCGCTCGAGCACTATTGGTCGGATTCCGCACTGGAACTCGCGACCGTCGCCAAGGGGGAGCGGATCGCGCGAGCCCTGGGCGAATTCGTCTCGACCTTCCCCGGAGTCTCGACGCGGGGGCGGGGTTTGGTGCACGGCGTCGCGTTCGAGGACACGTCTCTCGCGGAAAAGGTCGGCCGGGCCGCTTTCGATCGTGGCTTGCTCGTGGAGACGTCCGGTTCGATGGACGAGGTGATCAAATTGATGCCGCCCCTGACGATCGCCGACGACGAGATCGACCACGGCATCCGGCTATTGGCGGCAGCGATGGAAGCGGTGTGCGGATGAAGGCTTTCCGTACGTGTTGCGAAACTATCTCAGCGATGCCCGCGTGGCGGTGAGGAGCGAGTAATCGCGCTGCGACGAAGGCAAAAGAGTCGCGACACTGTACTAATCCGGACGCAACAGTCCGGTGGTGTCCTGGTAGCCATGCGAATGCCCTCCTGGCTCGGGAAGAGCAAGACAACCAGCAGCATCTACGACCAGATCGGCGGTCACGCGGCACTCGAGGTCGTCGTGGAAGATTTCTATACCCGCGTGCTCGCCGACGGTGAGCTGGCCGGATTCTTCACCGGCACGAACATGTCGCGCTTGAAGGGAAAACAGGTCGAGTTCTTCGCCGCGGCCCTCGGCGGTCCCATCCCGTACACCGGTGCTCCGATGAAGCAGGTACACCAGGGCCGGGGTATCACCATGCAGCACTTCGGCTTGGTGGCGGGGCATCTGGAGGCGTCGCTCACCGCGGCGGGCGTGCCCGCCGATCTGGTCGCCCAGATCCTGGGCGCCATCGCCCCGCTGGCCGACGACATCGCCTCGTCGACCGCGACGATCTAGCCGCCGGGTCCGGTGGCGTGCCCGCTTCCGGTGGCGGGCAGGCGGGCTCGGCGACTGCGGTCCGCGCCCTACGCCGTAGTCGCCGCACTTTTCGGGTCCTGGCGGTTGCGCACCACGGTGTGATTCACGCGCGTTCGAAGGCGTCGACTATGTGGCCGACGAGGCCGGGGAACCGGGCCTCGATATCGTTGCGGCGCAGTGATGTCCAGCGCTTGGTGCCTTCGTCTCGCTGGTGGATCAGGCCGGCTTCGCGTAGGACACGGAAGTGATGGCTGAGCGTCGACGGCGCGACATCCACGGGAAAGGTGCCGCAAACCCGCTCCGGCCCGGTCCACAGCGTCCGCACGATCGACATTCTGGTCCGGTCGGACAGCGCGTGCAGGATGTCGAGGAGGTCCAGCTCGGCGACGTCGGGGTGCCGCGGTGGGGCCGTGTTCCGTTGCGATCGGGCCATGTACGCACTCCTTCCCCCTTGGTGAAACCAGGCTACCGTGCTTATTCTATGTTCGACGAACATCGAACATCGAATAAGGGGTCCTCATGCGGGCAGTGCAGCTGACCGGTCCGGCGCCGGATGCCACCACGACGCGGGTCGTCACGACCGACGAGCCGCGCCCGGGTCCGGGCGAGCTGGCGATCGAGGTCGCCTACGCAGGTATCAACTTCATGGATGTCATGGCGCGACGCGGCGACGCGGGATATGCCTCCGGCTGGCCGTACACGCCCGGGTTGGAGGTGGCGGGCCGGGTGCGCGCGCTCGGCGCGGGGGTCGACCGTTTCGCCGTCGGAGACCGCGTCGCCGCGTTGACCCGCGCGGGCGGGCTGGCCGAGGTCGCACTCGCTTCCGCCGACGTGGTCACCGCGGTACCTGCCGCCGTACCGCTACCGGTCGCGGCCGCCGCGCCGCTCGTGCTGTCGACCGCCACGTTGTTGCTGCGCGATGCCGCCCGGCTGCGGCCCGGCGACTCGGTGCTCATGCACTCGGCCAGCGGGGGAGTCGGCCACGCGGTCGCGCGACTGGCGGCCGCCGAGGGCGCGGGCCCGCGGTTGGGCACGGTGGGCAGGCCGGACAAGATCGCGGACGGGCTCGCGGCGGGGTGGGATGTCGTCACCGCGCGCGGCGAGGATGTCGTCGCCGCGGTGCGGGCCGCGGCCCCGGGCGGGGTGGACGTCATCCTCGATCCGACCGGTACCGCGAATCTCGAGCTCGACCTGGAACTGGCCGCGCCCGGTGCGCGAATCGTGCTGTTCGGCAACGCGACCGGTGGCACGCCCACGCCGTTGCCGCCGTTGGCCCGGCTCATCGGCGGCAACGTCGCCCTGATCGGGTTCAGCATCAGCCGGCTGCGGGACACGGTGCCGCACAGAGTCGCCGCGGCCCTCGCCGACGGTCTGGCCAAGGTCGGTGACGGCGGACTGGAACTGCCGGTGACGGTGGTCGACTCGCTGGACCGGGTCGCTGAAATACACGATCTGCTTGCCACTGGACGAGGTTCCGGCAAGTACGTCGTCGCGATCGGCGGCGAGTGAGGCTTCGGTGATCTCGGCTCGAGACACGGACCTAGACGAAGTGCTCGATGTGCGGGAACCCGGCCCAGCCGGGATCACCGGTGTGCACGAACGCAGCGCAGGCCTGCTGCACTTTCATGGTCAGTCGCCGCAGGTCGGCCGGGTCCGCGCCGGCCAGCATCGGCGCCGTGCGCCAGGCCTCGAGACGGCCGAACACTCCGCCCACGCTCGGCCAACAGGGAGCCGTCGTACCAGGCTTCGGCGCCCGAACCGCTGGAGAACCCGCCGCCGTGCAGCCAGACCAGCACCGGCAGCCCGGTGCCGCCCGGTGTCCATACGTTCAGCGACAGGCAGTCCTCGCTTCTGTCGAGAGCACTGCCCGGCCCCATCACCCGTTCCAGCCGCGAGCGTGGCTGTGGAGACGCCGGACCCGGCCGCCGAGCATCGCGTATCCCGGTCCAGGCGGCAGCGGGCCCTGGCGCGGCGAACCGCGCGGCCCGGCCGAACGGGATGCCGCGAAACGCGGTCACCGACCCGCTGCTGACACCGCGCAATGCCCCGGCGGGCGCGTGTACCAGTTCGTTCATCGCTCATGCCGCCAGGAAGGCGACCGCCCCGCCGCGGGCCTCGGCAGCCCCGACAAAGAATCCCCCGGGCAGCTCGCGCACGGTGAAACCGTTGCCAACCACCAGTTTCCGCGCGGCGTCGAGATCGGCGACGGCGACGGCCTGGCCCGCGAGGTAGGGCAGTGCGGGCACCGGCTCCCCGGGCAGGACCGCCTCGAAGTCGGAGACCGCGACGATCTCCATCCGGCCCACTGTCAGCGGCAGGACCGTCAGCGGCGGCTCGGTCAGCGGCCGGACGTCGAGGATGCGGGCGTAGCGGTCGACGGTCGCCGCCAGTTCCGTGTCGTCCACGACGAGCAGCACGCTGTGCAAGTGGGTGGCGCCGTTGGCGTGGTCCAGGTAGCGGGACTGATGGATCAGTTCGGGCGTCAGATGCCGGGCGATGTGGATCAGCCCCTCGGGGGTCAGCGCGCGGTCGAGGTGCACCGCCTCGAACCGCGCGGTCGCCGGGCCGTCGGGGGTGTCCACGTCGCGTTGCAGCGGCAGCACCCCGGACGACGACAGATCGGCCGCGCGCAGCCGGCGCTCGACCGCTTCGGCGTCCGCGCAGCCGAACGAGCAGCCGTGCAGACCCTCGTATTGTGCGATCAGGGGCCGGATCTGCCACGGATCGACCGAACCGTCCCCGAACAGCCCGAGCAGTTCCAGGTAGGTCGAGCCGAACAGCGCGCACCGGTTGCCCGCACCCATCGGTTTGCGCTCACCACCGGGCCGATCCGAGCCCATGTGCATGGACAGCGGCGTGAGGGTGAAGCCGAGCGCCTCGTATGTTCCGGCGGTGGCATCCATGTCGGTGGTGTAGAGGACGGAGTGGTCGATGCGATCGATGTCGGTCATGCCCAAAGGCTGGGCCGCCGTGGGGCACCTGTTCCAGTCACCGCCCGTTGATTGCGGGATTTCGACATATTGCCGTCTGCAATGGTGGAATCGCTCACCCGGCCACGCAACGGCTCCCGCCCGGACTGAGCACCGAATAGGGCGGAAGTATGTGTCGCGCTCAGCGGCGTGTTCGGGTGAGGGCTGCGCCGACTCGCTTGCTGTTACGGATGACCGGAGCGCTCTCCACGCCGCGGATGCCCGGTAGGTTGCCGATGCCCTGTTCGAGAAAGTCGTAGAGGGCGTCCACATCGCGGCAGGCCGCGAACAGCAGCAGGTTGGTGGGGCCGGTGGTGGCGGCGGCGAAGGCGACGTCGGGATGCGCGGCGATCGCCTCGGCGGCCTGCCGCACCCGTGCCGGGTCGACGGTCAGCCACAGGATCGCCAGCGTCTCGAATCCCAGCAGTACCGGATCGATATCCACGTCGAAGAACAACGCACCGCACTCGCGTAACTGGGCCAGGCGGCGTTTGGCCGTCATCTCGGACCACCCGGTCGCCCGGGCGATGTCGGAGTAACCGACGCGACCGTCCTGCGCGAGGATGGCGAACAATTCCTCGTCGCCCTCCGCAGGCGCTGTCGACGCCTGTTGAGACGGGGCCAGCGCGGCGATCTGCTCGGCGGTGAGCGAGTCGGCCCGGCCGTGCCAGCCGGCCGGACCGCCCGCGAAGACGCGCAGCAGGCAGTGCGCGGTGACGCCGGTGACCCGCGGCGTCTTCGGCAACTGCCCGAGCAGCAGGGCATCGCTCTCTCGGGAACTGCGGGTGCGGGTGACGCAGACGATCTGCGTGCCGCCAGAGGTGAGGCAGACCCACGAGGTATCCGGCCGCCGGGCCAGCGCATCGGCGACAGCCACCGCCGCGTCGGGGGTCACCTGGACCCGGACGAACCACTCCACCCACCCCAGTCGCCGGGCGTTCGGCAGGCCGACCACCCGCAGTTGCCCGGTGGCGCGCAGCCTGCGATACCGCCGTGCGACCGTCTGATCGGACACGCCGAGCACCGCTGCGATGCGGCTGAACGGCGCGCGCCCGTCGATGTGCAGCGCGTGCACGATCGCGCGATCGATGTGGTCCAGGACCGGAGAACTCACCGGCGACAGCGTACTGCGGCCCTCCGCGACCGAATCCTCATCATGGGCGTGCTCACCCACGGCGATCTTCCGGGCCACCTTCGGCGTGCCGCCGTACTTTCTGGCCGGCTGCTCCGAAGCGGTGCCGCAACTCGGTCGCGAAGTCGTCGGCGAACTCGGCCGGATCGTCGAAATTACGCTCCGGATAGGGAAGCCGACCGGGCAATGTTCTTTGGTGTTTGAGCGACGCGCTCGGTGGGTACTACCCCTGTGACCCGTTGTATGTACAGGTCACAGGGGTTGTTGCGCCCCCGGCAGGAATCGAACCTGCGACCTAGGGATTAGAAGGCCCTTGCTCTATCCAACTGAGCTACGGAGGCAGCGGGTTCTACGATGGCCGACATTGGCCGTGCTGTCCAGCGAGTCGATTATAGCGAGCGTCCAGGTGGCCGGATTCTTAGCGTTAGCAACGTTTCAGCCATCCCGAACAGTAGGTGACGCGCCGTGGTGATCGGGGCCAAGGATATCGGTACAAACCCGACCGGGCCACGGAATACTCGCCGAACTACGCTCAGTCGTATGTCCTCCGCCCCCACCTCGTCCGCCGCTCCCCGAGTCGAGGCCGCTCGGTCGGGGGCGACGTTCGGCACGATCACCGCGCTGGCCGGCGCCACCGCGGCCGTGGTCGCGGCGCTGGTGGTGGGGTTGTCGGCGGCGCAGGCACTGAGCCTGCTCGGCATCCCCGACCCGGGTGCGGCGACCACCTACGGACTGCCCGCGGTCCGGGCGCTCGCCGACCTGTCGGCCGCGCTGACAGTCGGCTCGCTGTTGTTCGCGGCCTTCCTGGTGCCGCCGCAGTCGAACGGGCTGCTGGACGTCGGCGGGTATCGCGCGGTGCGCAGGGCGTCGAATTTCGCGGTGGTCTGGGCGTGTTGCGCGGCGCTGCTGGTGCCGCTGACGGTTTCGGACACCACCGGACGGCCGGTGGGGGAAGTTCTGCGCCCGCAGGAACTGTGGCAGGCGATCGATCGAATCGAGTTGGCCGGAGCTTGGCGGACGACCGTCGTTTTCGCCCTGATCGTCGCCGTGGGCTGCCGCCTCGCATTGCGCTGGGGCTGGACTCCGGTCCTGCTCGGGGCCGCGATCGCCACCATGATGCCGCTGGCGTTGACCGGCCATTCCTCCTCGGGCGGGTCGCACGACGTGGCGACCAACAGCCTGATCCTGCATCTGATCTCGTCCGCCGTCTGGGTCGGCGGCCTGTTCGCGGTGCTCGCGCACGCCCTGCGCGGCGGTGCGTACACCGACGTCGCGGCCCGGCGTTTCTCGTCGACCGCCACGGTCGCCTTCGCCGTGATCGCGGTCAGCGGCGTGATCAACTCCTGGGTCCGCGTGCCGCTGGACGAACTGCTCTCCAGCACCTACGGCAGGCTGGTGCTGGCCAAGGCCGCCGCGCTGGCGGTGCTCGGTGTGTTCGGTTACGTGCAGCGCCGCGCCTCGTTGCCCGCCCTGGCGGCCGATCCCGGCGACCGGTTGGCCCTGGTGCGGTACGCGGGCGTCGAAGTATTGATCTTCGCCGCGACCATCGGCCTCGCGGTCGGGCTCGGCCGTACGCCGCCGCCACCGCCGGATTCCGTTCCGACGCCGGTCGAAGTGGAGCTGGGCTACAACCTGGCCGGGCCGCCCAGCTTCGCTCGCCTGGCGTTCGACTGGCGGTTCGATCTGATCTTCGGAACGCTGTCCATCGTGCTCGCGGTGCTGTACCTGCTCGGCGTGCGGCGGCTGCGAGCGCGGGGTGACGCGTGGCCGGCCGGGCGGACGTTCGCCTGGCTGTCCGGTTGTGTGGTGCTGCTCGTCGCCACCTCCTCCGGCGTCGGCCGGTACTCACCCGCGATGTTCAGCGTGCATATGGGAGCCCATATGGCGCTGTCCATGCTCGCGCCGATCCTGTTGGCGCTCGGTGGCGCGGTGACGCTGGCGCTGCGCGCGCTGCCGCCGGCCGGCCGCGGTGGCGTGCCGGGTCCGCGGGAATGGCTACTGGCCGCGGTGCACAACCCGGTCTCGCGTTTCCTTACTCACCCGATCGTGGCGTCGGCGATCTTCGTCGGCGGCTTCTACGCGCTGTACCTGGGCGGTATCTTCGACGGCTACGCCGACTCGCACGCGGCGCACCTGCTGATGAACGTGCACTTCCTGCTCAGCGGTTACCTGTTCTACTGGGTGGTGATCGGCATCGATCCCAAGCCGAGGCAGGTGGAGCCGTTGACCAAGCTCGCCATGGTGTTCGGCTCGCTGCCGTTCCACGCGTTCTTCGGCATCGCGCTGATGAGCATGACCACGGTGCTCGGCGGCTGGTTCTACCACGGCCTCGGTCTCGGCTGGAACGGCGATCTGCTCGGCGACCAGCGCACCGGCGGCAGCCTCGCGTGGGCGAGCGGTGAGGTCCCCCTGGTGGTGGTGATGCTGGCGTTGCTGATCCAATGGTCGCGCAGCGATCAGCGACTCGCGCAGCGCACCGATCGAGCCGCCGAACGCGACAACGACGCCGCACTCGCCGCACACAACGCGATGTTCGCCGAACTGGCCAAGCGAGATGGAGAAGTGCGTAAGTGAGTGAACGCGCCACCACGGTCTCCCCACACAGACCGGCCGGGCGGGTGGAACGGTCGGACGTGCGATCCGCACGCAAGCGGCTGGCGGGGCAGATCCGTAAGACGCCGGTCTTCCACACCTCCATCGCGAGCCCGTCCGGTCCCGTCCCGGTGACGATCAAGCTCGAGCACCTCCAGCACGGCGGGACGTTCAAAGTACGCGGCAGCCTCAACGCGCTGCTCGAGTCGGGCGCCGGGGTCGATCAGGTGGTGATCGCCTCCGGCGGCAACGCGGGTATCGCGGCGGCGCTGGCCGCGGCGCGGCTCGGAAAATCCTGCACCGTCGTCGTCCCGGAGACGGCGCCGCACACCAAGGTCGCCGCGATGTGGTCGCACGGCGCGGAGGTGCTATGGCACGGCACCTGCTACGCCGAGGCCTTGCAGCACGCGACCGAGCTGGCCACCGAACGGGGCGCGCTGCTGCTGCACGGCTACGACCTGCCCGCGGTGGTCGCGGGCATCGGTGTGGTGGGGCTGGAACTCGAGGAGCAGGTACGTGGTCGGCCGCCGGTGCTGGCCGCGGTGGGCGGTGGCGGACTGGTCGCGGGCATCGCGGCCGCGGTCGGGCGGCGTCAGCGGGTGATCGGGGTGGAACCCGACGGCGCCGCGATCCTGCGCGCGGCGTTGGCGGCCGAGCGTCCGGTGGACATTGTCGGGTCCGGGATCACCGTCGACTCGCTGGGGCCGACCCGGATCGGTGACATCGCACTCGACGTCGCCCGCCGCCACGGCGTGCGCTCGGTGCTGGTCAGCGACGACGCGATCAGCGCGGCGCGGGAATATCTGTGGCGCGAATTCCGCATCCTGGTGGAAGTGTCCGGCGCCACGGCGCTGGCCGCAGTGCACAGCGGCGTCTACGTTCCCGCGCCGGACGAGCGACCGGTCGTGGTCCTCTGCGGCGCCAATACCGACGTGGCGGTGTTCTGACCACGCGGGCGTGAAAGCTCGATCTTCACATTTCGGGAAGTTGTGCACATTCCCGGATCGGATCGCTCGGGTCCGCGAAGTCGGCGCACGCTGGAAGTGCCTCCTGGAGGGGGAGGACATTCCGGGCGGTTCCGGATCCGAATGTGAAGGGGCGTAGCTATGTACGAGGCGAATGCGACCGTGATCGGAACGATCGCCACCCATCCGGTCAAGCGTGATCTGACCAATGGCGAGCAGGTGGTCACCTTCCGGTTGGCCAGCAATTCCCGCCGATTGGACCAGACGTCGGGGCAATGGGTGGACAACGGCACCCTCTATCTCACCGTCAGCTGCTGGCGCAGGCTGGTGGCAGGTGTCGACGCGTCACTGCGGCGCGGCGATCCGATCATCGCCTACGGCCAGCTGCGCTCCCACGAGTACCGGAGCAAGGACGGTGTGGAGCGACGGGACCTGGAGATGCGCGCCACCGCGGTCGGACCGGACCTGTCCCGCTGTGTCGCGCACTTGACGCGGCTGTCCGACCTGCCGCCACGGAATACTTCCGCGATCGCGAGCGCTGAAGGTCAGGTGCCGGTGGGCGACGCGCCGGGGGAGAATATCGTTGCCGCCGATTCGGCACCGCCGCGCGGCAACGCGCCCGAGCCGGTCGACGCTTGATCGCATGGCCGGTTTTCGTCCCGGCGGCAGGGTAGCTCTGCTTCGTCCCCTCATCTCTCGCACCGATAGGCTTCACACTTATGGCTGAGTTCATCTACCAAATGAAGAAGGTTCGCAAGGCGCACGGCGACAAAGTCGTGCTCGACGATGTCACCTTGAACTTCCTTCCCGGCGCCAAGATCGGCGTCGTCGGCCCGAACGGCGCGGGTAAATCCAGCGTGCTGAAGATCATGGCCGGACTGGACCAGCCGAACAACGGTGACGCGTTCCTCGCTGCCGGCGCCACCGTCGGGATCCTCCAGCAGGAGCCGCCGCTCAACGAGGAGAAGACCGTCCGCGGCAACGTCGAGGAGGGCATGGGCGAGATCAAGGTGAAGCTGGATCGCTTCAACGAGATCGCCGAGCTGATGGCCACCGACTACTCCGACGAGCTCATGGAGGAGATGGGCAAGCTGCAGGAGGACCTGGATCACGCCGACGCGTGGGACCTGGACTCCCAGCTCGAGCAGGCAATGGACGCGCTGCGCTGCCCGCCGCCGGACGAGCCGGTCACCAACCTCTCCGGTGGTGAGCGCCGCCGCGTGGCGCTGTGCAAGTTGCTGCTGAGCAAGCCCGACCTGCTGCTGCTCGACGAGCCGACCAACCACCTGGACGCCGAGAGCGTGAACTGGCTCGAACAGCACCTGGCGCAGTACCAGGGCGCCGTGCTCGCGGTCACCCACGACCGGTACTTCCTGGACAACGTCGCCCAGTGGATTCTGGAGCTGGACCGCGGCCGCGCCTACCCGTACGAGGGCAACTACTCCACCTACCTCGAGAAGAAGGCCGAGCGGCTCGAGGTCCAGGGCAAGAAGGACCAGAAGCTGCAGAAGCGGCTCAAGGAAGAGCTCGCCTGGGTCCGTTCCGGCGCCAAGGCCAGGCAGGCCAAGAACAAGGCTCGCCTCGGCCGGTACGAGGAGATGGCGGCCGAGGCCGAGAAGATGCGGAAGCTCGACTTCGAGGAGATCCAGATTCCCGCGGGCCCGCGCTTGGGCAACGTGGTGGTCGAGGTCGAGCACTTGGACAAGGGCTTCGGCGACCGTCAGCTGATCAAGGACCTGTCGTTCACCCTGCCGCGTAACGGCATCGTCGGCGTGATCGGGCCCAACGGCGTCGGTAAGACCACGCTCTTCAAGACCATCGTCGGGCTCGAGTCGCCGGACAGCGGCGAGGTGAAGGTCGGCGAGACGGTCAAGCTGAGCTACGTCGACCAGAATCGCGCGGGCATCGACCCCAAGAAGACGGTTTGGCAGGTCGTCTCCGACGGCCTCGACTACATCGAGGTCGGCCAGCAGGAGATGCCGTCGCGCGCCTACGTGAGCGCGTTCGGCTTCAAGGGCCCCGACCAGCAGAAGCCCGCAGGCGTTCTGTCCGGCGGTGAACGCAACCGGCTGAACCTGGCGATGACGCTCAAACAGGGCGGCAACCTGATCCTGCTGGACGAGCCGACCAACGACCTCGACGTCGAGACCCTCGGCTCGCTGGAGAACGCGCTGGAGAAGTTCCCCGGCTGCGCCGTGGTCATCTCGCACGACCGCTGGTTCCTGGACCGCACCTGCACCCACATCCTCGCGTGGGAGGGCGACTCCGACAACGAGGCCAAGTGGTTCTGGTTCGAGGGCAACTTCGAAGCGTACGAAGCCAACAAGGTCGAGCGGCTCGGCCCGGAAGCGGCCCGCCCGCACCGGGTTACGCACCGCAAACTCACCCGCGGCTGAGTTCGTCGGCGTAGGCGGGTGCACGGTGCGGCCGCACCCGCCCTACGTGCCGCACTGCCTGGATGCTGTGGCCGGGCGAGGTCGACAACGCCGCGAAAGCCCGGATTTCGGCGGACCCCACGGTTCGACTTCGGGCGGCGCAGGACCTCGCCTGTGGAGGGCCCCGGTCGGCGGTGGTTGCTGGGGGCCATAGGGGGCAAGGCAGGGACGTCGGACGCATATGTTCCCGGGGTGGGTCACTCGGATGCAGTTCGCCCCGCGCAGCGTAAACCTTGTTGGGCCTGGCCGGTGAGCGGGGAAGGGCTCCGACTGTTCGGTATACGTCCGGGGCACCTTCACCGCCGCTGGATCTGGTGTCGGCGAGGTTTCTCCTTGCCAGGGTGCCCGCCTGCCTGCTATGAGCGAGTGAGCGCTGCCTGGCGTTTGCTGGTGTGCCATGCGGGGGCGGTTGAGCCGGAGTTCGGGTCGAGAGCGGGGGCGACGGCCGCGGTGGGGTGGCGCGAAAAGTCTTTCCGGGGAACGCGGAACAGGAGTGACACCTACCCGCGCGTAGCTCGCTAGGGTGGGAGTCGTGAATGCGCAGGCGCAGTTCGAGCAATCGGTGGCTTCGACCGCCGACGCGGTGGTCGAGCTGACCCGAGGTACCGGTGCGGCGCCGCTGCCGCCACGGATACGACCTGTCGCGCTCACCTGACGTTCGCGGGTCCGACTTCTGTGCTGTGCCCGAGGTTGTCGCGTGTGATCTCGGCACACGAGCGGCGAACTCCGCCGTCGTGGTGAACCACCGGATGTGAAAAGGGAATTCACCCACGCGTCATCGGCGCACAGTTACTCTCGGACCGGCGTCACTTTGTTACGGAACCGATATCCGAGGGAGTTGGCGAAAAATGACCGTCTCGTCCGAATTGTCCAGCGCGGCGTGGGCCGCGGGTTTGCCGCAGTCACTGCGCGGCGAACTCGCGACGCTCGAGGAGGCGTACTTCCGCCACGTCGACGCGGGCGATGTGGACTGTGCGATCACCGGCATCACCCAGATCTTCCGAAGGCACTTGGAGTTGGCGGTGACGCGCCGCCCCGGTCGCGCACTGGTGCGGGTGTACCACCCGGACGACGGCTCCGGAATCGGTGCGGCGGTGCAGATCGTCACCGATGACATGGCGCTGCTGGTCGAGTCGATCAGCTCGTCGCTGAGCCGGATCGGCGCCAGCGTCAGCGAGATCATCCACCCGATCTTCGAGGTCGAGCGGGACGAGGAGGGGCGGCTGACGCACGCCGCCGCGCACGAGGTGGACGGCACCGGCGGGGCGGGACTGCGGGAGTCCTGGATGCACGTGCAATTGCACCCGTCGACCAGTGCGGCGCTGCTGGCCAAGATCGAATCCGCGGTGCCGGACGTGGTGGACGACGTGCGTCAGGTGATCGGCGACACCGAGGCCATCGAAGACGTGCAGAGCAGACTGGCCGACGATCTCGAATCGGCCGCGCAATCCGGGTCCGCGCTGTTCCAGCCGACCGAACTGACCGACACCGCTCACTTGCTGCGTTGGCTGGCCGGGGGGAACTTCACCCTGCTCGGCTACGCGCGCTACCGACTGAGCACCGACCAGGGCCGCGAGATGTCCACCGTCGTGCCCGACACCTGCCTCGGCGTGCTGCGGCCCGACGTGGGCACCGACTTCCACGTGCCGGTCAACGGCGGTGACCGTCCGCTGCTCACGCTGACCCAGGGGCTGGTCCCCGCCACCGTGCATCGTGCGGTGTATCCCTATTTCGTCGGTGTGGCCGATTTCGACGCCGACGGAACCATCGTCGGTGAACACCTGTTCATCGGCGTCTTCACCGTCACCGCCGTGCACGAGAACGTTCTGGACATCCCGGTGATCGAACGCCGGGTCCGTTCGGCGATCGAGGAGAGCGGATTCGACCTGGACTCGTTCTCCGGTCAGGCCATGCTCGAGGTCATCCAGTCCTTCCCGCGCACCGAGCTGTTCTCCGCCGACAGCGAGACGCTGCGCCGCACCGCCACCGCCGTGCTGAGCGTCAGCCTGCGGCGCCAGGTGCGCCTGTTCCTGCGCGCGGACACCTATGGTCGCTATGTCGCCTGCCTGGTCTACCTGCCGCGGGACCGGTACACCACCAGCGCTCGGCTCGAGATGCAGGAGATCCTGGTCCGCGAACTGGGTGGCGTGTCCATCGACTACTCCGCGCGGGTGGGCGAAAGCGAGTTGGCGCGAGTGTATTTCACCGTGCGCATGCCGGAGGCCGAACTCGGTGTCCCGCGCCGCACGCCGCCCGGCGCCGATACCTCCGAGCCCACCAGGCTGCGCTTGCAGAACATGCTCGCCGAGGCCAGCCGCACCTGGGAGGACCGGCTGAACGACGAGGTGAGCACGTCGACGGTGCTGGATCCCGCGGTGGTGCAGCGATACGCGGAGGCCTTCCCCGAGGGTTACAAACAGGATTTCGCCGCGGCCCGCGCGCTGAGGGACATCGTGCGCCTGGAACATTTGCGAGACGGCGTCATCGATCAATATCTGTACCGGAAGCCGGATTCGGCGCCGGGCTCGTGGCGTTTCACGCTCTACGTCGGTGGTAGCGGCATCTCCTTGAGCCAGGTGCTTCCGCTGTTGCAGAGCCTCGGTGTGGAGGTGGTCGACGAGCGGCCGTACCAGATCGCGCTGGAGGCGGCGGCGGACGGCACCGGCGGTGAGCGGTGGATCTACGACTTCGGCCTGCTGGCCCGCCCGGAGCTGCTGCGCAGTTCGCTCGATCGCGATCTGGACGCCGAACTGCTCGAGTCCTCCAAACGCGCCGACGTGCTGGAGGCGGAGGTGCGCGGGCTGCGGGAACGGTTCGTGGAAGCCTTCGCGGCCATGTGGTACGGCCGCGCGGAGGCGGACGGGATGAACGAGCTCGTGCTGCGTGCCCGGTTGCCGTGGCGGGCCGTGTCGATCCTGCGCACCTACGCGAAGTACTTGCAGCAGGCCAATTTTCCGTACAGCCAGGCCAACATCTGCCGTGTGCTGCTCACCTATCCGGATATCGCGCGCCTGTTCGTCGACCTGTTCGCGGCGCGCTTCGACCCCGACACCGTCTCCGCCGAGCACGCCGCGGAACTGGAGACCCAGGTGCGCGGGCGGATCGACGAGGTGGTCAGCCTGGACGCGGACCGCATCCTGCGCGCGATCCTCGGCCTGGTCAAAGCGACGCTGCGGACGAACTTCTACGTGACCGACGCGGAAGGCAAACCGCGCGACTTCGTGTCGGTGAAGGTCGAGCCACGGGAGATCGCCGAATTGCCCAGGCCGAAGCCGCAGTTCGAGATCTTCGTGTACTCGCCGCGGGTGGAAGGCGTGCACCTGCGCTTCGGGCCGGTGGCCCGTGGTGGTTTGCGGTGGTCGGACCGTTTGGAGGATTTCCGTACGGAGATCTTGGGCCTGGTGAAGGCGCAGGCGGTGAAGAACGCGGTCATCGTGCCGGTCGGCGCCAAGGGCGGTTTCGTGGTGAAGCAACCACCCGCGGCCACCGGTGATCCGGTCGCGGACCGGCAGGCGCTGGGCGCCGAGGGTGTGGCTTGCTATCGCACGTTCATCTCGGGCCTGCTGGATGTCACCGACAACGTGGATCGCGCGAGCGGGGAGGTGCTTCCGCCCGCTCGGGTGGTGCGGCGTGACGGTGACGATACCTATCTGGTCGTTGCGGCCGATAAGGGCACCGCGACGTTCTCCGATATCGCCAACGACGTGGCCCAAAGTTATGGCTTTTGGTTGGGTGATGCGTTCGCTTCGGGTGGTTCGGCGGGTTATGACCACAAGGCGATGGGCATCACGGCCAAGGGTGCGTGGGAAAGCGTCAAGCGGCATTTCCGTGAGATGGAGATCGACACTCAGACCCAGGACTTCACGGTGGTCGGTGTGGGTGACATGAGTGGTGATGTGTTCGGCAACGGCATGTTGTTGTCCGAGCACATTCGTCTGGTGGCCGCTTTCGACCACCGCCACATCTTCCTCGACCCGATTCCCGACGCGGCGCGGTCGTACCGGGAGCGGCAGCGGTTGTTCGCGTTGCCGAGGTCGTCGTGGGCGGATTACGACACGTCGCTGATCAGCCCCGGTGGCGGTGTGTGGGATCGCACCGTGAAGGCCGTGCCGATCAGCCCGCAGGCCAGGGCGGCTCTCGGCCTGGGCGACGACGTCGTATCGCTGTCGCCGCCGGATCTGGTTCGCGCGATCCTGCTCGCTCCGGTGGATTTGTTGTGGAACGGCGGTATCGGCACCTACATCAAGGCGAGCACCGAGACCAACGCCGAGGTGGGCGACAAGTCCAACGACGCGGTCCGGGTCAACGGGGATCAGTTGCGAGTCAAGGTGATCGGCGAGGGCGGCAATCTCGGCGCCACGGCCCTCGGCCGCATCGAGTTCAACCGCAACGGCGGCAAGATCAACACCGACGCGCTGGACAACTCGGCGGGCGTGGATTGCTCCGACCACGAGGTCAACATCAAGATCCTGCTCGACGCCGTGGTCTCCGGCGGTCAGCTGCCGCCGGACGAGCGCAACCCGCTACTGGCCTCCATGACCGACGAGGTCGCCCAGATGGTCCTGCAGGACAATGTGGCGCAGAACTTCCTCATGGGCATCTCGCGCACCGAGGCGCCGCAGATGCTCAGCGTGCAGACGCGGCTCATCGAGGAACTCGAACAGCGTCGCGGCCTGGACCGCGAACTCGAGGCCCTGCCCTCGGACCAGGAGATGAAGCACAGGCTGGAGGAGAACGCCGGACTGGCCTCGCCCGAGCTGGCCAATCTCATGGCGCACGTGAAGCTCTCGCTCAAGGCCGATCTGCTCGATTCCGACCTGCCCGACAGTCAATACTTCGCCGCGCGGCTGCCGGAGTACTTCCCCACGCCGCTGCGCGACCGGTTCGGAGCGGCGATCAAACGCCACCGGCTGCGCCGGGAGATCGTCACCACCATGATCGTCAACGAGATGGTGGACTACGGCGGCATCACCTACGCGCACCGGTTGAACGAAGAGGTCGGCGCCACCACCACCGACGCGGTGCGCGCCTTCGCCGCGGCGAGCGGAATCTTCGACCTGGACGAACGATGGGCGCGAATCCGCGCCTGTGACGCGCCGACCCCGGTGCGCGACCTGCTCGAACTGGAGACGAAGCGGACCCTCGACCGGGCATCCCGGTGGCTGCTGAGCAATCGCCCGCAGCCGATCGCGGTGGGCTCCGAGATCAGCCGGTACCGGGCCGACGTGCGGGAACTCGCCCCCAAGGTGCCGGGATGGCTGCGCGGGCACCACGTGTTCTCGCTCACCGACCGGTCCGCCGAGTTGATCGCTCGCGGTGCGCCGACCGACCTCGCCACCGAGGTGTTCGGTCTGCTCCACCTCTTCCCGCTGCTGGACATCGTGGACATCGCCGACATCACCGACCGGGACGGAGACGAGGTCGGGTCGCTGTACTACGCGCTCAACGACCACCTCAAGATCGACTGGCTGCTGCAGGCGGTCAGCCACCTCGAACGCGGCGACCGCTGGCACGCGCTGGCGCGGCTCGCGCTGCGCGACGACATGTACGGGTCGCTGCGCTCGCTCACGCTCGACGTGCTCTCCGGCGGCGACCCCGAGGAGACGGCGGACGAGAAGATTGCATACTGGGAGTCGAAGAATCAGTCCCGCCTCGGCAGAGCCAGGGCGGCGCTGTCGGAATTGTTCGAGTCCGGAACCCACGATCTCGCCACGTTGTCGGTTGCAGCGCGGCAAGTGCGGAGCATGGTGAGCGGGGTGGGCGCTCAATCGGAGGTACCACGTTGACGAGTTCGGTGAGCGGCAGCGGGAAGGCCGCGGGCAGCCTGGTGCTGCCCAAGCGGTTCCACGCCAAGGTGGATGTCAGGTGGTCGGACATGGACGTGTTCCAGCACGTCAACCATGCCCGGATGGTGACGCTGCTGGAAGAGGCGCGCATTCCGTGGCTGTTCGAGGACGGCCGCCCGACCGCACCGCTGCGTGAGGGGTGCGTCCTCGCCGATCTGCGTGTCCGCTATCGCGGTCAATTGCGGCATGAGGATACGCCGCTGGACATCGCCATGTGGATCGAGCAGCTGCGCGCGGTCGACTTCACCATCGGCTACGAGGTGCGGGCGGCGGGCGCGCTGCCCGACTCGCCCGCAGCCGTGGTGGCGTCCACGCAGATCGCGGCGTTCGACATGCGGGCGCAGCGGTTGCGCAGGCTCACCGACGCCGAGCGTGATTACCTGTCCGAATGGATGGACTGAGCGACCGCGTCGGTGGCGGCGGAGTGCTGACGGCGGAGCGGCCGTGATGGCGGAACAACGAGTGTTGCATGTGCCCGATCCGGCGGAGCGGGAGAATCTCGCGACGTTTCTGACCAGGGCCGTGCGGCTGGACCCCGGGGCGGTGGTGCGCCTGCGCCGCCGCGGGGAGAAATACGTCTCGGCCTGGGTGGCGACGGGTTTCGAAGCGCTGGCGATGCGCACCGTGGTCGCCGAACTCGGCGTCGACGACGTGACGGTCGGCGCCGACCTCGTGCTGGCCGGTTCGGCCGGTGGCAGTCCGATCGACCTCGGATATTCGATGGACTCCGCATGGCGCGGCGCGCTGCCACCCGTCGACGGTTTCGCACACGTCGACGACGTGCCCGCACGCACCCTGGTCGAGCTCGCCGAGCAGGGTGCGCAGCTGGCGAAGGAACACGGCAGCGGCCACGGCCCGCCCGCCTCGTTGCTGGATCAGGCGGTGCTGACCGTGTCCGGCGCGGGTACCCGGGTGCAGGTGCCGATGCGTGTCGTCTTCGCGCTCACGGCGATGGATTTCATCCCGCACTCGGGGGAGAAGGCCGACCCTCGCCGTATCCCAGCCGCCGAGATCGTCCGTGTCCGCGCGACCAGAACCTGGCTGCGACTCGACGCTCGCTACGGCTCGGTCGCGCGTCGGCTCGGCGGTGGAATTCCTCTGCTACCGCGTTGATCGCGTCGTTCGATGGTCGTCGCCGGGTGCGGCGCACCATCCGCGCCGGAGGGCGGTCAGCCGGGGATCGTCGCTACCGATCATCATTCGGGATGAGGTCGCGGGGCTCGGCCGCTCCGCTGCCTCCCCACGAAGCGCTGGTGCGTTCATTCCTGCTCGCCCGCGATCCGCGGTGGGCGGCCGACCTCTCGACGGAGGACAAGGCCCTACAGCCGCGTCGGACCGATTCCCGCAGTGAAAACTGCCTTTCGGTCGGTTTGAAGGAACTGGTGCCGAGCGCATGTCGCTCCGGCCGCGGCGGTGCGAGGCCGTCCGAACGCGCGCTGTATCGCTCCGTCGCGTGAGTCGCCGGGTGACCATCACGGCCTAGCGGGGGTCGGCATCGAAAATACGCACATCTCTAGTTCTTTCGCTGCCGCTGGATCGGTGCCAATGCGGGCCGCGGACTGTAAACCCGAGTAGCACAGGAGCGCTCGGATGCGATCGATGGGACAGGCGGCGCCGTCGGCAGGAGGGGACGGCGCCGCCTCCTGCTGCGGGCACGGTGCCGCTCAAGAGACGCCGATGTAGCGGAGGACTGCCGTCGTCGCGGCTGCGGCGAGAATGACCAGCAGAATGGGGCGTCGGAACCATGCGACCAGTCCACCCGCGAAAACGCCTGCGGGCACCGCGAATCCGAGGTCTGCGGTGCCCAGCGGCAAGGTGGTGACGGCCACGAGTGCGGTGAGCAATACGACGGCGCCGATCTCCAGCAGCCACACCACACGTTCGGGAAGGCGCACTCGGTCGCGGAGTGCGGGGCCGGCCCAGCGGAACGCGTAGGTGCCCGCGGCGAGAGCGACGACTCCGGCTGCCAGCATCACGCCGCTCCCCGCGCGGTCGCTGGTAGAGGCTTTTGCCGCGCCGCGACCAGCACCCCGGACAGGGCGAGCAGCACCGGCAGCCCCGTGGGCAGGAACGGAGCGCTGACCAGGGCGATCGCGGTGCCGACACCCACCGCGGCGAGGGTGGTCCGGTCACGCAGCGCGGGCAACACCAGCGCTAGCAGGACCGCGGGGAACACCGCATCGAGTCCGAGCGCCGAGGTGTCGGTGACCACCGATCCGATCAGCGCTCCGACGGCGGCGCCGCCGGGCCAGGCGAGCAGCACCCCAGCGCCGGTGATCCAGTAGGCCGCCCGTCTGCGTGGCGCGTCGGGCTGCGCGATGGTCATCGCGACGGACTCGTCGTTCATCAGATGAACGCCGAGCGAGCGGCGCCAGCCCGTGCCGACCGCGTCGGGAACCGACAGCCCGTACGGAACATGCCGCGCGTTCACCAGCAGTCCTGCCAGCACGGCCGCGATCGGGTTGCCGCCGGCGGCAACGATCCCGAGAAACAGGAACTCCGAGCTTCCGGCCAGCACCACGCACCCGAGCAGCACCGGCAGCCAGACCGGAAAGCCCGCCGCAACCGCGGTCGCCCCGTAGGAAATCCCGATCACACCGACGGCGAGGCACACCGCCCCGATCCCTAGCAGCGCATTCCGATCGAGTGTTCGCCATATCGAACGCATGTAGTTTATAGTGAACATGCCGCCGCACTTCGTCAATATGGTTTCCCGGCGAGAGCTCCGAAGGACACGCGCTGTGAACATGTCCGCACCGCAACCACCCAGCACTCCAGCGCAACCACAACACCACGACCCCACGGCATAATCGCGGCACACGCGGTGCCGAAGGCGCTGCAAAACAAGCAGAGGTGGGAATGACGCAGCAGGACGCGACGACAACACCACAGGCGGTGATCGCCGCCGCGCTGCGCCGCGAGCGCGCCAGGGCCGGACTCTCGCTGAGCGAGGTCGCCGGCCGGGCGGGTATCGCGAAATCCACTCTGTCGCAATTGGAATCGGGAACCGGGAATCCGAGCCTGGAGACCTTGTGGGCGTTGTGCGTCGCCCTGGACATGCCGTTCTCCCGATTGCTCGACCCGCCGCGCCCGAACGTGCACGTCATTCGCGCCGGTGAGGGGCCGGTGGTGGCGGCCGAGCAGTCGGAGTACCGGGCGACGCTGCTGGCGGCCGGGCCGGCCAATTCCCGCCGCGACCTGTTCCGCATCACCGCGGAACCGGGGCGTGCGCGGCGATCGGATCCGCATAGCGTCGGTGTGGTCGAGCACGTCCTGCTCGCCGAAGGGCGCGCGCTGGTCGGCCCCGTCGACGCGCCCGTCGAACTACACCCGGGCGACTACATCGCGTACCCGGGTGACCAACCGCACGTGTTCGAGGCACTGGCGTCGCCGACCTGGGCGACGCTGGTGGTGGAGTACACCTGATCGGTCAGGCGGCGCCTTCGTCGAGATACTGCAACCACACGGGGTCGAGTTCGGCGGTAGTGGACAGCAGGCGCCAGTGCGGGCCCTTCGGGGAGACCAGTGGGGCACGCAGCGTCCAGCCCAGCTCGCTGAGCAGTTTGTCGGCTTTGCGATGGTTGCACGGCGCGCAGCTGGCGACGCAGTTCTCCCAGGAATGCTCCCCACCGCGGCTGCGCGGGATGACGTGGTCGATGGTCTCGGCCTTGCCGCCGCAGTAGCCGCAGCGGTAGCGATCCCGGTGCATGAGCGCGGCGCGGGTCATCGGCACCCTGGCGCGATACGGAACGTGCACGTAGGTGCGCAGGCGGATCACCGAGGGAATGGCCACCGACGTATCGGCGGAGTGCACTACCGGCCCTTCG
Organism: Nocardia sp. NPDC004168; assembly: GCF_040610355.1. Classification (NCBI taxonomy): domain Bacteria; kingdom Bacillati; phylum Actinomycetota; class Actinomycetes; order Mycobacteriales; family Nocardiaceae; genus Nocardia; species Nocardia sp. NPDC004168. The sequence continues at coordinate 220,085 of NZ_JBEXME010000008.1, forward strand.
TCGTTGTGGTGAACGGCGTCGGCCTTGTCGCAGATGAGGAGGACGATCGCGCGGCGCGCGGACAATGCGGTGAGCGGCTCGTAGGTGGCGTTCAACAGCAACACCCTGGTCTTGAGCCAATTCGTGCCCTCGGCGGGCGGGGCGGTCGGGCGGGGTCCGTGGTCGTGATGGCCACGATGTCCACCCGGATATCGTTCGGACAAGATGTGCAGCGGAGTAGCCCCCGACCCACAATTGTGGACGTCGGCGGGCTGGAGTTGTCGGTGCGCTCGCGCCTCATGTGATCGGGCGCCGTGCCGCTGCTTCATCTCGACCTCGATTTCATGATTGGCAGGATCATGTGGTATCTGCAAAGCAGAGACTGTCCCCCAGTTGACCATGGAATGTCGGGCATTGCACGGTGATTTTCAACAATGTCCGGTTAACTGTGGCTGAAGTGCCATTCCGGCGCGATGTTCCGGTTGCCGATCGGCGGCGCAAGGGCGGTACGGCGGCGGTGCCCGGGCGCGGGCACAATGGACAGCGGCGCATCCGGTGAAGCGAGAGGGTCTATGACTTCGGGCGAGCAAACGGCGACGTCGTTCTACGAGGCGGTCGGTGGGGCGGAGACGTTCCGGCGGCTCGTCGCGACGTTCTATCGCGAGGTGGCCGCCGATGAGGTGCTGCGCCCGCTGTATCCGGAGGAGGATCTCGGTCCGGCGGAGCGTCGTTTGCGGATGTTCCTGGAGCAGTATTGGGGCGGTCCGCGCACTTACTCCGACGAGCGCGGCCATCCCCGCTTGCGCATGCGGCACATGCCGTTCACCATCGGACCGATCGAGCGGGACGCGTGGCTGCGGTGCATGCGTATCGCGGTCGCCGAGATCGAGCCGGAAACGCTCGACGACGAGCACCGTAAGGCGCTGCTCGACTACCTGGAAATGGCTGCCAACTCGTTGGTGAACGCCCCGTTCTGACCGCGGCGCAGCACCGCGGCGCTGGTGTGTTTTCTACCGCGTTGTGGTGGCGAAACATTCGCTGGTGAACCGCAGGTGGCGTGACGGTTGCGTGCGAGAGGCGGAGCGGAGCAGCCTTTTTCGCCTGTGCGGGTGGCAGTGCTGGGTATTTGCCCGCTATTCGAAACTGTGTGCCGGGAGAAGGCTTTCGCCTCGAAACTTTGGCACTATTGCGGATGTGAGTGATGCACCAGCCTTAACGGCGCCGGTGGATCGCACCACGCAGTCGTGGTGGCGGTCGGCCGTGTTCTACCAGGTTTATCCGAGATCTTTCGCGGACTCGAGCGGAGACGGGGTCGGTGATCTCGGGGGAGTCCGGGACAAACTGGGCTACCTCGAACTGCTCGGCGTCGACGCGCTGTGGATCTGTCCCGTGATGCGTTCGCCGATGGCCGATGGTGGCTACGACGTTGCCGATCCCCGCGACATCGATCAGCTCTTCGGCGGTCTCGCCGCGATGGACGCGCTGATCGCCGAGGCGCATGCCCGCCGGATCAAGGTCACCATGGACCTGGTGCCCAATCACACCAGCGACCAGCATCCGTGGTTCCGCGCGGCGCTGGCGGCGGCTCCCGGCAGCCCGGAGCGCGATCGATACATCTTCCGCGACGGCCGCGGCCCCGGCGGCGCCGAGCCGCCGAACAACTGGCCGAGCATCTTCGGCGGCCCCGCTTGGACCAGGATCACCGAACCCGACGGCACTCCCGGCCAGTGGTACCTGCACATCTTCGCCCGTGAGCAGCCCGACCTGAATTGGGCCGACCCCGAGGTCGCCGCCGATTTCGAGCAGACGCTGCGGTTCTGGCTCGACCGCGGGGTGGACGGATTCCGGATCGACGTCGCACACGGCATGGCCAAACCCGACGGTCTGCCCGACATGCCCGAGCTGTCCGTCTCGGCCCTGCTCGCGCACGACGACAGCGACCCGCGGTTCAACAATCCCGCCGTGCACGACATCCACCGCCGGATCCGCAAGGTGGTCGACGAGTACCCGGACGCGGTCACCATCGGTGAAGTGTGGGTGAACGACAACACCCGCTTCGGCGAGTACGTGCGAGCCGACGAACTGCACCTGGCGTTCAACTTCCGCCTCGCGGAATCGGCGTTCGACGCCGAAGCGGTGCGTGACGCGATCGACAACTCGCTGTCGGCCGTCGCACCGGTCTTCGCCGTGCCCACCTGGACGTTGTCCAACCACGACATCGAGCGCGAGGTCACCCGCTACGGCGGCGGTGCGCTCGGCGTCGCGCGGGCGCGGGCGATGATCCTGCTGGAACTGGCGCTGCCGGGCGCGGTGTTCATCTACAACGGCGCCGAGCTGGGGCTGCCCAACGTCGACGACCTGCCGGACGACGTCTTGCAGGATCCGGTGTGGGAGCGCTCCGGCCACACCCAGCGCGGCCGCGACGGCTGCCGAGTGCCGCTGCCCTGGGAGGGTGCCGCGCCGCCGTACGGGTTCACCACCGGGACACCGTGGCTGCCGATTCCGGGCGACTGGGCGTCGCTGACCGTCGAAGCGCAACTCGAGGAGTTGGGGTCGACTTTGTCGCTGTATCGCCTGGCACTCGAACTGCGCGCGCTGCGGCCGGAGTTCGCCGGGGATCGGATCGAGTGGTACGGCAGCCCGGCGGGTTGTCTCGCCTTCCGCAGGCCGGGGGGACTGGTCTGCGTGCTCAACGCCTCGGACGCGCCCATTCAGCTACCGCCGGGAGACGTGCTGCTGGCCAGCGCACCGACCGACGGAGGTCAGCTGGCGCCGAACGCGACCGCCTGGTTGGTCTGAGGCGCGTCGGAAAGTCCCAGCTCGGAGCCGATGCAATCGACACGGAGGGCGATCCGGCTCGACCGGACGGAGAACTACTACAGAGGATCGTCTACCTTTGATCCGTGAGCATTCTCGAGACAGTGCTGATCTTCGCCGGCATACCGCTGGTGATCTACGGCATCATCGCCGGATTGTCGTTCCTCGGTAAGCCGCTGCCTGGCGAGAAGCCGGTCCACTTCGCCCTCGGCCAGAAGTGGACCGCGTCGCCGGTGCTGTGGAGTGCCACCGAAGAGGTGATCGGCTCGGGTCACCATTTCGCGGAAACGCCGCATGAGCAGCATGCGGCCATCGAGTCCACCGCGGTGGAGCTGATCGGAGGACGGGCAAGTGGCAGGTTCTAAGTGGCCCGCGGTGGTCGAAGCCGATTTGCCGCACGGATACGCGATCACCAGCAGCGGACGCGTCTCCGGCGTGCACGAGGCAGGCGATGTGTTCAAGGAGGCGCCGTTCAACGACGTGGAGCGGCTCACCATGGACAACGTGCTCACCGAGGCGACCCGCGCGACGAAGGTGCGCTTCAACGTCTACATCGGCGATCTGGGCGAGGACCCGGCCGCGTCCGCGGACGCGATCTTCCCTGGCACGCCCGAGGCGGCGCACTCGGTGCTCATCGCCGTCTCGCCCAACGAGAAGGCGATCGAGGTGCGCTCGGGCCGGGCGGTCGCCGACCGTGCGAACGATCGCGTCTGCCAGCTCGGCGTCACCGCCGCGCTGAGCTCGTTCCGGCAGGGCCAGTTGATCGACGGCGTGGTCTCGGCCGTCCGCGTGATGGCCGCCGCCATCGGCAGGTAGCTGTTTCACCTGCAGCGACTGCGGCGCTGGTGTTCGCGGCCCTCTTGTGGCTCCGAACGGTAAATGCGCGGTCTCGCTTCGCTCGTAAGACGTGGTGTGGCCGCTGCGGTTGCGCACCGCGATAGCTGCCGTAAGTCCGGCGCGTCCACCCGACCAGGGTGGACGCGCCGGTTTCGTCTACGGCTGTGCGTCGAAGGCGCGGGCCCGCAGCGAGCGTTCGATCCCCGCCTTGCCCTCGCTGACCAGCCGGCGCAGCGCCGGGGGATGATCGCCGGCCAGGAACTTGTCGGCGACGGCCACCGCGTCCTCGCTGATCGCCCAGTGCGGGTAGAGGCCGACCACCACGGTCTGGGCGACCTCGCTGGAACGACGCTCCCAGACGCCGGGCACCTCGGCGAAATACCGCTCCACGTAGGAGGCGAGCAGCTCACCCTGCCCGGCGGGCGCGAAGCCACCGACGATCGAGCGGGCGGTGATGTTGGGTACCGAATCGTCGCCCATCACCGTCGCCCACGCCTGCTCCTTCACCTCGGCGATCGGACGCGCCGTCGCTGCGGCGGCCGCCTGCCGCTTGCCGGCGGCCGTGGGGTCGTTGGCCAGCTCCTCATCGATGACCGGAGTGTGCAGCCCCTCGGCGTCGATCTCGCCCGCCGCCGCGAGCGCCGACACGATCCGCCAGCGCAGGTCGGTATCGACCACCAGGCCGGGCAATCCGACCTTCGCCGGGTCGCCGTCGCGCAGCTCGCTCAGCACCTCGGTGTGCCAGGCCGACAACTTCGCGCCGGTCAGCGCGTTGACGAAGGCCAGCTGGTGGTCGGAGCCGGGTTCGGCTTCGCGCGCCAGCTCCAGCAGCCTGTTCGCGTATTCCGGCCAGCCGGTGGTCGCGGCCCATTCCGGCTCCGCGTAGCTGCCCAGCGCGGTGTTGGCCTGCATCAACAGCCGTTGCACCACACCGATCTCGCTCTCGGCGCCGACTCCACGCTCGACCAGCGCGACGAAATCACGGGCGCGGAACTCGGCCTGGCGCGTCATCTCCCAGGCCGCCGACCAGGCGAGCGTGCGCGGCAGCGGCTCCGCGATGTCGGCGATGCGGTTGACCAGCACATCGAGCGAACCGGCGTCGAGGCGGATCGAGCAGTAGGTGAGGTCGTCGTCGTTGACCAGCACGAACTGGCCGCGCGGCACGCCGGCCAGCTCGGGTACCTGGGTGCGTTCTGCGGCGTCGAGGTCGAGCTCGACGCGCTTGGTGCGCACCAGTTTTCCGTCCTGGTCGTCGTAGACGCCGACCGCGAGACGGTGCACGCGCCGCTCGCCCGCGCCCGGCTGTGCCCCCTCCTGCACGACCGCGAACGAGGTGAACCTGCCCTCGGCGTCCACCTCGAAGTCGGGGCGCAGGATGTTCAATCCGGTGGTCTTGAGCCACTGCGCACCCCAGGTGGACAGGTCGCGGCCGGACGACTTCTCCAGCGCCGACAGCAGATCGTCGAAGGTGGCGTTGCCGTAGGCGTGGTCGGCGAAGTACGCGCGCAGGCCCGCCAGGAACGGCTCCAGCCCGACATACGCGACGAGCTGCTTGAGGACGCTGGCGCCCTTGGCGTAGGTGATGCCGTCGAAGTTGACCTCGACCGCGGCGAGATCGGGGATGTCCGCGGCGATCGGATGGGTGGAGGGCAGCTGGTCCTGCCGGTAGGCCCAGGACTTCTCCACGTTCGCGAAGGTGGTCCAGGCGTTGGTGTACTCGGTGGCCTCGGACTGGCACAGCACCGACGCGAACGTGGCGAACGACTCGTTCAACCACAGGTCGTCCCACCATTTCATGGTGACCAGGTCGCCGAACCACATGTGCGCCATCTCGTGCAGCACGGTCTCGGCGCGGCGCTCGTAGGACGCCCGGGTGACCTTGGACCGGAAGACGTAGTCCTCCAGGAAGGTCACCGCGCCCGCGTTCTCCATCGCGCCCGCGTTGAATTCGGGGACGAACAGCTGGTCGTACTTGCCGAACGCGTACGGCACGCCGAAGTTGCGGTGGTAGAAGCCGAAACCCTGCTTGGTCTCGGTGAACAGTCGCTCGGCGTCCATGTGCTCGGCGAGCGAGGCGCGGCAGTAGATGCCGAGGGGGATATCGCCGTGGTCGTCGGTGTAGACGTCGGTCCACTGCGCGTACGGGCCCGCGATGAGCGCGACCAGGTAGGTGCTCATCTTCGGGGTGGTGCGGAAGACGTGCTTGCCCGGCTCCGCCACGAGCGTCTGCACCACGGCCGCGTTGGAGACGACCTGCCAGTCCTCCGGTGCGGTGACGGCGATGTCGAAGGTGGCTTTCAGATCCGGCTGATCGAAGCAGGCGAACATCCGCTTGGCGTCGGCGGTTTCGAACTGCGAGTACAGGTACACGGCGTCGTCGGCGGGGTCGACGAACCGGTGCAGACCCTCGCCGGTGTGCGAGTACTCGCAGTCGGCCTCGACCACCAGCTCGTTGTGCTCGGCCAGGTCGGTCAGCGTGATCCCGGTCGACTCGTCGTAACCGGAGACGTCCAGCGCGGTCCCGTTGAGCACCGCCGAGCGCACGCCGCGCGCCACGATGTCGACGAATGTGCTCGCGCCGGGTGTCGCGCCGAAGGTCACGGTGCTGCGGGAGAAGAAGGTCTGCTCGCCCGGTTTGCCCGCGCCGTCGGTCAGATCCAGCTCGACGCGGTAGTTCTCGACCGACACCGTCGCGGCGCGTTCGATCGCCTGGTCGCGAGTGAGGTTGGGTGCGGACATAAGGCTCCTTCGTGGTCGAAGAACTGGCACGGGCAAAACCCACAATGCCACCTCGGGGTGGCAGGCCGCGCGGGACTTTCCCGATCGACCCTAATGTTCGCGGCACTTACGCACCGGTCCGCTGTGTGCGGCGGACGGCGCGGCGGCGGTGCTCGGGGGCGGCGGTATTGTGCCTGGTACAGCGCAGGTTCACCCCAGGGATTCGGAGGCTCGACGTTGAAGCATGTGCACGCCGGGAAGGTGCGTGACCTGTACGAGGACGGCGACACGCTGGTGCTGGTCGCGTCCGACCGGGTTTCGGTGTACGACGTGGTGCTGCCGACGCCGATCCCGGACAAGGGCGCCCTGCTCACGCAGTTGTCCAACTGGTGGTTCGAGTACTTCACCGATGTGCCCAACCATGTGGTCTCGGCCACCGACGTGCCCGCCGAGTTCGCCGGTCGCGGCATTCGGGTGAAGCCGCTGAAGATGGTGCAGGTGGAATGCATCGCGCGCGGTTACCTGACCGGGTCCGGGCTGGTGGAATACCGGCAGACGGGCTCGGTGTGCGGGATCGCGCTGCCGCCCGGTCTGCGCGAGGGCGACAAACTGCCGGAGCCGATCTTCACACCGACCACCAAGGCGTCCGAGGGGCACGACGAGGCGATCACCTTCGCGGACGTGGTGAACCAGGAGGGACGCGAGGTCGCCGAGCGGCTGCGCGAACTCACCTTGCACATCTACGCCAGGGGCGCCGCGCACGCCGCCGAACGCGGTGTCATCGTCGCGGACACCAAGGTCGAATTCGGCTGGGACGGCGATGTGCTCACTCTCGGCGACGAAGTGCTCACCTCCGATTCGTCGCGTTTCTGGCCCGCCGACGAGTGGGAGCCGGGCCGCGCGCAACGCTCGTTCGACAAGCAGTTCGTCCGCGACTGGTCCACCTCCACGGGCTGGAACAAGGAGGCGCCCGGCCCGGAGATCCCGGCCGATGTCGTCGCGGCGACCCGCCAGAAGTACGTGGAGGCCTACGAACTCATCACCGGCCGGACCTGGGCGGGCGTGCCGCGATAGCGGTCAGTCCGCGAGCAGCTCGGTCAGCCGGTTCAGGCAGGGCCGCTGCCCCGCGACGAGCTTGTCTCGCGCGGTGGGTGCGTCGAACCAGTCCGCGCGGTCGATCTCGGGGAACTCCGCGAGGCGGCCGGAGCGCGGCGGCCATTCGAGCTGGAAGGTTCCCGGTACCACGGCGGCGGGATCGAGGTCGCCTTCGACGGCCCAGACGGTGAGCACCTTCTTGCCGCTGCTGTAACGCACCTCGCCCAACGGCAGCCACGTGCCGTCCGGGACCGGCAGCCCGAGTTCCTCGGCGAACTCCCGGTTCGCCGCGACCTCGGCGGCCTCCGTCTCCGGCTCGTACTCGCCCTTCGGAATCGACCACGCGCCCAGGTCTTTTCGCGCCCAGAACGGCCCGCCCATGTGTCCGAGCAATACTTCGACGGCGCCGTCGGGGTTCCGGCGGAAGAGAAGGACTCCCGCACTGTGTTTGCCTGCCACACCGGGTAGTCTGCCCGGTCGCGATCGGACGAGTGCCCCGCATGCTGGTGCCCGGCGCGCCGCACAGCAGCTCCCACCACAGCCATTCGGACATCCACTCAGCCCGTGCGGTCCGCCCGCGCTTCGTGGCGCAGCTGTGCCGCACGGATGGTCAGATAGTCGCGCTCGGGGACGCTCGTCGTGCGGGCGGCGGCCTTGGTGTAGCAGGCGATGGCCGCGTCGATCGCACCGGCCATCTCGTGCAGATGGCCGCGCACGGCGTCGAGCCGGTGGGTACCCGATAGGTGTTCGTCGAGGGTCTCGGCCAGTGCGAGACCGGCTCCGGGCCCCGCCACCATCGCGGTCGCCACCGCCCGGTTCAGCGTCACCATCGGATTGTCCGAGAGCCGTTCGAGCCGGTCGTACAGCGCGAGGATCTTGGTCCACTCGGTGTCCTCGGCACGCGGAGCCTGCGCGTGCAGGACCGCGATGGCCGCCTGGATCTGATAGGGCCCGCGCAAGCCGCCGGAGAGCGTGCCGGTGACCAAGGTCGTCCCTTCGGTGATCAGCGCCCGATCCCACAGCGCGCGATCCTGTTCGGCCAGCGGGACGAGTTCGCCGTGCGCGCCGGTGCGTGCGGCCCGGCGGGCGTCGGTGAGCAGCATCAACGCGAGCAACCCGGTGACCTCGTTGTCGCCGGGCAGCAGCCGGTGCACCGCCCTGGTGAGCCGGATCGCCTCATCGGACAGGTCCGTTCGCTGCAACGTGTGCCCTGAACCGCTGGTATGACCTTCGTTGAAGATGAGGTACAACACGTGCAGTACCGCGCCCAGCCGCTCGCGCCACCGCTGATCCCCCGGCTGCGCGAAGGGCCGCTCGACGGTGGCCAGCTTCTTCTTCGCTCGTGTGATCCGTTGCGCCATGGTCGCTTCCGGTAACAGGAAGGCGCGGGCGATCTGTTCGGTGCCGAGTCCGCCCACCGCGCGCAGCGTCAGCGCGATGGCGGCGGCGGGCGTCAGCGCCGGGTGGCAGCAGAGGAACAGCATGGTCAGCGTGTCGTCGTGGTCCACGGGGACGGCGTCGGGCACCTCGCGGTCGAAAGCCGTGGTCTCCCTGCGCCGCCGGGCCACCTCCGCGCGCACGGCGTCGGCCATGCGGCGCTGCGCGACCTGGATCAGCCAAGCCCGCGGATTGTCCGGCAGGCCCTCCATCGGCCACTGGGTCGCGGCCGCGAGCAGCGCTTCCTGCAGCGCGTCCTCTGCGGTGTCGAAATCACCGAAGCGGCGGACGAGCGTTCCGAGGACCTGCGGCGCCAGTGCGCGCAGCAGGTCCTCGGTGCTCGCCGGGAGCGGTGTGTCGTCGGGCACCGCACTCCGGTCGCTCATTGCTCGGTGGCGGGGGCGCCCATCACCGCGCGAACTTCGATGTACTCGCCGATCGGTTTGCCGCCGGGGCCGGGGGCGGCGGAGGCCTGCGCCGCGATCTCGTAGGCCCGCTCGGGGCTGTCCACGTCGACGATCCAGTACCCCGCCAAGAACTCTTTGGTCTCCGGGAAAGGCCCGTCCGTGACCACCGGCGCCGACCGGCCGTCCGAACTGACGATCCGCGCCTCCTCCGGCCCGGCCAATCCCTGCGCGTCCACCAACTCGCCCGCCTCGGCCAGTTGCGCACCCAGCGCGCGCTGGAAGTCTATGTGCGCCTGGATCTCTTCCGGGGACCATTCGTTGATCGGTGTGTCGCAGTACTTGGTGGGTGCGTAGGTCTTCAGCAGCATGTATTTCATGGTCGATTTCCTCTCCGGCGTTCGGTCGCTGGGAGCGCTCCGGTGGCGCCCGCGAGGAGGTCGGAGCACGTCGCGTGCGTTCGACACATCGCTGCAGTGATCCACATCACAGCTCGGCCGAGGTGTCGGCCAGCCGATCCGGATCGACCGGTTCGCCCGCCAGGATCAGTTCCTTGATCCGGTCGGTCACGTCCCAGACGTTCACGTTCATCCCGGCGAGCACGCGGTTGTTCCCGTCCAGCCAGAACGCCACGAACTCGCGTGCCGCCGTGTCGCCGCGCACGACGACCCTGGCATGTTCGCCCGGCGCGGCGTACCCGGTGTACTCCATGCCCAGGTCGTACTGGTCGGTGAAGAAATAGGGCAGCCGGTCGTAGGAAGCCTGCTTGCCGAGCATGGTCGCGGCGGCGACCGCGGGTTGGTTGAGCGCGTTGGCCCAGTGCTCCACCCGGACCCGCCTGCCGAGCACAGGGTGCTGCTGGGCGGCGATGTCACCGACCGCGACGATGTCCGGATCGCTGGTGGCCAGGCGTTCGTCGACCAGCACGCCGTCGTCCACGGCGAGACCGGCGTCGGCGGCCAGCTCCACGTTCGGGCGCGCGCCGACGGCGACCAGCACCGCGTCGGCTTCGATCGTGCTGCCGTCGGCGAGCCGGACGCCGTTGGCGACCGCGGTCGCGATCGCGTCCTCGGTGGTGATCGCCTCGACCTGCGCGCCGAACCGGAAGTCGACGCCGTTGGCCCGGTGCAGATCGGCGAACACCTCGCCCATCTCCGGTCCGAGCACCGCGAGCAGCGGCAGGTCGGCGCGTTCGACGATGGTCACCTCGACGCCCGCCGCCCTGGCCGCGGCGGCGACCTCCAGGCCGATCCAGCCGGCGCCGATGATGACGAGCCGCCGCGTCGCGCTGCCGAACAGCTCGATCAACGTGTCGGAGTCCTCGATGGTGCGCAGCGTGTACACGTTGGGCGCGTCGGCGCCGGGAACGGGCAGTATCCGCGGCGTGGAGCCGGTGGCGAGCGCGAGCTTGTCGTAGGACAGTGTGGAACCGTCGGGCAGGGTGACCGTCTTGGCCCCGGGGTCCAGCCCGGTGACGGTGGTGCCGAGGCGGATGTCGATGTGGTGGTCGCGATACCACTGCGCGGGATCGACGATGAATTCCGGCAGCGCCTTCTTCCTGAGCAGATGCTCCTTCGACAGCGGCGGCCGGTCGTAGGGCAGGTGCTCCTCGGCGCCGATCAGTGTCACGCTTCCCTCGAAGTCCTTCTCGCGCAGAGCTTCTGCTGTCTTGGCCGCGCCCAGTCCGCCGCCGACTATGACGAAATGCTGGTCAGAACTCATCGCGGACTCCTTCTCCGAAGGGAACCAAGCACCTGCCGGTCAACCCTACTGGCAGCCGTGCGCGCCGCTCGGGAAAACGGATGCCGCGAGTGGGAACGAATCGCGCGCCGACGTGGTTGCTCGGTAGGGCGGCGCAGTGTGCGGCCGCCCGTCCGCTTGCGATCGAGAGGAAGCCGCCCGTGACCGACGAAGCCACCAAGGACGTCGCCGATTTCTGGTTCGACCCGCTGTGCCCGTGGTGTTGGATCACGTCCCGCTGGATCCTCGAGGTCGAGCAGGTGCGCGACATCGAAGCCCGGTTCCACGTGATGAGCCTGTCGGTGCTGAACGAGGGCAGAGATGTGCCGCCGCAGTACAAGGAACTGCTCGACACGGGATGGGGCCCGGTCCGCGTCGCGATCGCCGCGGCGCAGGAGCACGGCGACAAGGTGCTGTCGCCGCTGTACACCGCGATGGGCACGCGCATCCACAACCGGCGGGCCGAGTACGAACGCGAGAGCCGCAAGGAGACCCTCGCCGCGGTGATCGCCGACGCGCTGGCGGAGGTCGGTCTGCCCGCCGAGCTGGCCGCGGCCGCCGAGAGCACCGACTACGACGAGGCGCTGCGTGAGAGCCACCACGCGGGCATGGACAAGGTGGGACCGGACGTCGGCACCCCGACCATCCACATCAACGGGACCGCGTTCTTCGGTCCGGTGCTGTCCCGTATTCCCCGCGGCGAGGAAGCGGGCAAGGTCTGGGACGGCGCGGTGGCACTGGCGTCCTACCCGCACTTCTTCGAGCTGAAGCGCACGCGGACCGAAGATCCGTCGTTCGACTGAGCACCCGCGCCCGGGTGCCGTCGCGCGGCACCCGGCCCGGTCAGAACGCGGACTTCGGCGGGCTCGCGGGCACCTGGCCGTAGGAACTCGCGTACCCGCCCGCGGGCACACCGGCGCCCGCGGGCGGGGCAGGGCGCAGGAACAGCTTCCCGTGCCTGCTGCGATCGCGCAGCGCCCACATCCGCCAGGTGAGCACGGGGTGGCTGGACAGAGCGTTCACCATCCAGACGAAGAAGCCCTTCTCGACGGCCGCCCGGTCGGCCATCTCGTCGAAGCCGACCAGCCGGTTCATGTACTTGCCCGCGGCCAGGGTGCCCATGGCGGCGGACGCGCCGGTGTGCCGATTGCAGAAGCCGTGGTTGTCGGCGGTGTACTCCTGCGCGCGGATCAAGCTGTTGCCGACGACCGGCAGGAACGGCACCAGGAACATGCCCAGCTGCCGCCAGTACGACGTGTGCCCCGCCGCGATGTGACCGACCTCGTGGCCGATGATGAACGCCAGCGCGTCGGGTTCGCGTGCGGCGCCGCCGATCTCGAACAGATCGCTGTAGACCACTACGTAGCGCCGGAATCCGTGCCCGCTGGCGAACGCGTTGATCTGGCCGTTGCCGAGCACCACGTAGGCGTCCGGCACCTTCGACATGCCGAAGCGAGCGGCGGCGTCCACCACCATCTGATAGCCCTCGGGGAACTGGGTCGGCGACATCTTCACGCCGTTCACCCGCTGGCCCGCGTAGTTGATGCCGCGACCGAACCACAGCAGCAGCGGGGCGGCCGCGAACGCGAGGACGTACTGGTCGAAGTTCCCGGTGGCGAGCAGCACCAGCGCGATCAGATACGCGAACACGGTGAACACCACCACGACGACGAGCATCGGTATCTCCCAGCTGTGCCGTGCGGGCATGCCGAACGGCGACAGACCGCGGGGCTGCCGCTGCGGCGGAGCTCCGGGGGGCACCGGGGCGCCGGGGTAGGAGCCATAGGGCGCCGGATACGCAGCCGGGGGCGCGGACGGATAGGAGCCCGAGGTGTACTGCTGGCCGTACGACGCGGCAGGCGTGCTCCGATCCGAGACCCACCCGCCCTGCTGGGCGTACGGGTCGGCCTGTCGGCCCGCCTGGTCGGACGGCTGGGGTTCGAACGGCTGCATGGAATGAACTCTATTCAGTTGCCGGGAACGGGGTCGGCGCGTCGGCCGTGTCATCGGGCACTGTGGCCGCGAACACAACTGGCGCATCAGTCGATTCGCGCGGGCCCGCCGCGGTGTTAATCGCGGGGCAAGCCCTCTCGCCGCCGCGCGGCGGCCACCTGACACAATGCCTGCCATGCGCGTTTACCTGGGTGCCGACCATGCCGGTTTCGAACTGAAGAATCACGTCAAGGCCCATCTGGAGCAGGCGGGCCACGAGGTCGTCGACTGCGGCGCGCTCGAGTACGACGCGCTGGACGACTACCCCGCCTTCTGCATCGAGGCGGCCCGCCGGACCGTCGCCGACCCCGGCAGCCTCGGCCTGGTGTTCGGCGGCAGTGGCAACGGCGAACAGATCGCCGCGAACAAGGTGCCCGGCGCCCGGTGCGCGCTGGCCTGGAGCGTGGAGACCGCGAAGCTGGCACGCGAGCACAACAACGCGCAGCTGATCGGCATCGGCGGCCGCATGCACTCGACCGAGGAGGCGCTGGCCATCGTGGACGCGTTCGTCTCCACCCCCTGGTCGGGCGAGGAGCGCCACCAGCGGCGCATCGACATCCTGGCCGAGTACGAGAAGACCGGAATCGCCCCGGCGGTTCCCGCGTACTGAGCGCACGGAGGTCGTAACCGGCTGTGCCGGAAGGACATACGCTGCACCGCCTCGCGCGGCTGCATCAGCGTCGCCTCGCGGGCGGTGTGGTGCGCGTATCGAGCCCGCAAGGCAAGTTCGCCGCGGGCGCTGCCCGCGTGGACGGGCAGGTGCTGACGAAATCCGAGGCGTGGGGCAAACACCTCCTGCACCACTACGACTCGGGACTGGTGGTGCACGTGCATCTCGGCCTGTACGGCACGTTCACCGAATCCGCGTTGCCGATGGGGGAGCCGGTCGGGCAGGTCCGGATGCGCTTGTCCGGGGAACCGGACGGGCAGCCGGGCTTCGGCACCGACCTGCGCGGGCCTGCCGCGTGCGAGATCCTGCTGCCGCCGGAGGTGACGGCGCTCACCGATCGGCTCGGTCCTGATCCGCTGCGGCGCGGCGCCGATCCGGACCGGGCGTGGCAGCGCATCCATCGTTCCCGCAGGCCGATCGGCGCGCTGCTGATGGACCAGCAGGTGGTCGCAGGGGTCGGCAACGTCTATCGCGCGGAACTGCTGTTCCGCCATGGGATCTCCCCGCATCGTCCGGGTACGGAGCTGTCCGCGGGCGAATGGGCGGACATGTGGTCCGATCTGGTCGCGCTCATGCGGGTAGGGGTGCGCGTCGGGAAGATGGTCGTGGTGCGGCCCGAACACGATCACGGCGAGCCCCCGTATGCCCCGGATCGCCCGCGCACCTATGTCTACCGCCGCCAAGGCGCCCCGTGCCGTCTGTGCGAGACGCCGATCGCCCATCAGGTGATGCAGGCGCGGAATCTCTTCTGGTGCCCCACCTGTCAACCCGGCTGACCCGGATCGGCCGGGTCAGCCGGCGACGGCGGTGTCGATGTCCGGCTCGTCCGCGAGGGCGAAGCGGCGCCCACCGGCCGTCTTCGCGGAGTACATCGCGCGATCGGCGCGGCGCAGCAGATCGGTGAAATCGAGCGGGCTGCCCGGCGGGTTGTAGGCGGTGCCCACGCTGGCCGACACCGGAACGGGCCCGGCCGACGACCAGACCGGGTCACGCAGCGCGGCCACGATCCGATGCGCGAGGTCACCGAGGTTGTTGTGGTGGGGGTTGGTCGCGAGCACGAACTCGTCACCGCCGTACCGGCAGATCACCGTGTCCGGCGGGCACACTTCGCGCAGTCTGCCGGCCAGTTCGACCAGCACTTCATCACCGATCGCATGCCCGTACCCGTCGTTGATCTGCTTGAACCGGTCCAGGTCGATCAGCAGCAACCCGACGCCGCGCGTCGGGTCGGTGGCCATCAGGCGCACCTTGTCCTGCAGCAGCGTCCGGTTGGCCAGATCGGTCAGCGCGTCGTGGGTGGCCTCGTGGCGCAACCGGTGCTGCAGCGCGGCGATCTCCTGCACGCGCAGCGACACCTTGGCCGACAGGTTCTGTTCCTGTTGCGCGAGAGCGCGCTCCTGAAGCGCCTGGGCGTAACTGTCGATGGCCTGACTGGCGATGAACGGCCAGCGTGTGGCCACCAGGGAGCCGGGCGTGCCGGATGGGAAGCCGAGCAGCCAGCGCGTGGCCTGCGCCAGCATCCGGATCCGGTCGAACGGCGCATCGGCGAGCCGGGCCCCGAGCATGCGTGCTTCCGGAACCGGGAACGGCTCGCATCGCGCGAGTGTGAGCAGGCGCTCGACGATCTCGATCAGCACCGGTTCCAACTGCTGGGGCGCCGCGCCCGAACCGGGCTCGGCGCAGACCGCACGGGCCCATGCTCGGGCCATAGCGGCTACCGGGGGCTCGATGTCGGTCGACATCGGACTCACCCGGTGTGGGCGACGTCGGTACCCAGGTGCCCTGTAGTCACACAGGCGCCGGCGTCACCCTGATCGTTCCCACTGCTACGCGGTTGCGTCCACCTGGTTCGGCGCACGTTCACCGCCCCCTTTCCAGATACCCCCGTCCGGCAAAAAGGATCCTAGCAAGCCACTCGGCATCGAAAAGCGGCGATTTGCAACGTGTTCTCGACGCCTGGCGAATGGCGATCGGGTATGTGATCGTTCCCGTCGCGTTGGTGTTACACCGGATTCCCGTTCGCTGCAAAATCGCGGCGCGACGCGCTGGCGACACGCTGTACGAGGTGTGCGGAGAGTGGTGCGTGAGCCACGGGGGCGGTCCGGACCGTCCACGCGCCGCTTGCTTCACGAGAATCTGTTCTCGCACGCGACGTCCTCGTCTTCCCTGTCGAGTTGCGAATGGTTGTTCCTGGCGTGCTCGAGGTTGGCGCCTGCTCGCGGTCCTCGGGCCGAACCGGCTCGGGTACCGCTCGCCGCCCAGTGGCGCGATGTCGGTGTCATCCCGCTCTCCCAGCCAGCGGGTTGCCGTGCGATCGGCCGAGGGTTCGCCGGAAAGACTTCTCGGCGCAGAGCGCCCGGAACCCTGCTCGGTGTCGTGGCCGTGGCTGCGCGACACGCCGCGCGCGGCGGTTGTGACAGCGAGTCGTGCGGTCCTCATCGGAATTCCCTCGAGCGAAGTTCCTGGCGTGACATCTGTGTCATCTGAGTTTCGCCCACCGGAATCCGACACGCCAGAGTTTCAATGAAAAATCACCTTTAAAAATTTCCGGCGCGCGCTACCGCGTGCCCGCGCGCCCGCCGTGCGACACTGGACGCGGCAACCCTGGAGCGCTCCGGCGGGCAACCTGCGAGATCGCGCTGCGCGGGGGGCTGATTGGCGTTTCGGAAGCCTGGTTCGGTACAGTCGGATCGCACACGACATCGTGGCGATCCCATCGGTGTCGTATGCCTGCGGGTGTAGTTCAATGGTAGAACCTCAGCCTTCCAAGCTGATGGTGCGGGTTCGATTCCCGTCACCCGCTCCACGGAGCATTCATCCTCGTCGGCGGCCGCCGCGTCGCCGCGAGGGCCACGGGGTGTAGCGCAGCTTGGTAGCGCATCCGCTTTGGGAGCGGAGGGTCGCAGGTTCAAATCCTGTCACCCCGACCATCGTTCGGGGGTGAGGTTCGTGCTCGGATCTCGATCGGCAGGCGGTGCCGCCGCCGCGCCGTCTTCGATCATCGGATCGGTATACCTACGTATCCCAGCGGGTTTCGCCCGTGCGCGACGGCGGCCATGGGGAAGGCGCGGAGACTTCCGTCTGCGGCTGCGGTCGCCGGACACCCCGTGGCAACCCTTCGGCATCGGTCCTGAGTAGCCGAGTTCGACGATTCGCCGGCCGTCGCGTTCGACGCGCGAGATCGGGATACGAGACATTCGGGTCGCCGTCATCGGCGCAGCGCTCGAAAGACTCGAACGATTTTGTCTACTTAAGTATTCGACAGCGCCGGATGGAAATTAGAGAACGGTCGGTTCGCGGCCCGCGCCGTCACTGTTCGGCTTGCCGCTGCGGGCTGGTGACCACCGGCGGCAACTCGGAGTGCCGGGCGAACGCCTGATCGATCAGTTCCGACGTGGCGCGGGTGACGATCAACCGGGCGATCGCCAGATCGGTCTCCAGTTTCGTGCGATCCCGCGGGGTTCGTGCGGATTCCTCGTAGGTCTGCCCGGCCAGCCGGTAGAACAACTCGGTGGCGAAGCGGTCGGCGATGCGATCGCAGTCGGCGCGCAGACGTTCGACCAATTGGAACGTGTCCTGCATAGGCAGCCCGGTGTCGTGCAGCCGGGTGGCCAGATCGCAGCACCGTGGATTCGTGACCCGATACGCCTCGAGCGGGTCCTCGCTGGAGGCCAGCGCCTGCTTCGCGTAGTCCGGCAACTCCGCGTAGCTGTCCTGTGGCTCGGTGGTGGCTTCCGGGTCTGCTTCGGCTGCGTTCTGACTCTTCACTCCGAGTACATCGGCGAGTCCGTCGCCACGGTCCCAGGCTTCGAGCAGTTCCCTGATCCCGTTCAGCTTCATGCCCCGCCCCAGCAAGCGGCTGATCGTTTGCAGCCGGTTGAGGTGGTCCGACCCGTAGTACCCGATCCGCCCGCGCACCTCCGGCGAGGGCAGCAGACCTCGCTCGTGGTACACGCGGACGCTGCGCACGGTGGTGTCGGCTGCCCGTGCCAGTTCGTCGATCGTGAATTCAGAGTCTGCAGCCATGTTTAAAAGGAAACCATAGTCGGGCCCCCGTGGAAAACGGTCCGTTTCATAACGTGCCGTTAAAGACGGTAGCTGGGTGTTGCTTGAAGGTCAACGAGCCGTTACATAGCGGTACAAAAGGTTGTGTGCTGGGCAACAGTGGGCTACCGTGCGTAGACCAGCTTATCGCGGCTGGGTTCCGGGGACTGTTGAGCAGCCCTGATGACGTCCGATCCATGGGCCACGCACCTGCCAGAGGTGTGTGCTCGGCATCCCCGGAGATGGCTATGAGCATTACGCGAACCCTTCCGATGGACACGGGATCCATTGCGTCAGCAAAGATCTCG
Organism: Nocardia sp. NPDC004168; assembly: GCF_040610355.1. Lineage (NCBI taxonomy): Bacteria > Bacillati > Actinomycetota > Actinomycetes > Mycobacteriales > Nocardiaceae > Nocardia > Nocardia sp. NPDC004168. Next base: position 238,126 of record NZ_JBEXME010000008.1, read on the forward strand.
TCGATTCCGGCAAAGTCGAACCAGCGGCCCCCGTGCGCCGACGTCCCGGACAACTGGGACATGGACAGCGGGAATCCGGATGCCTGGCGAGCGGCGGTGCGCACCTGCCAGAGTTGCCCGCTGCTCACGCAGTGCCGCCAATTGGCGCAGACGCTGACCACCCGGGGTGACGGTCCCCGCGCGATGATCTGGGCCGGCGTCGCCTATGACAACTCCGGCAGCGTCATCGAGAACCTGGACCGGCACCGCGCCGCGCCGATCGACCACAAGCGCCCTATGCGCATCATTCGCACCGGGCCGCGTCCGCTGCGTACCGTATCCACTCTTCCCGCGCCCCGCAGGCACATCGTGCTCGGGCAACCCCTCAAGTCGACCGGGACCGACGGTCTGTGACTATGCTGCGTCCACCTTTTCGCGTCGAGTCCTTCGGTGGTGCGTAACTCATGACAGTGCTGGCATTGGAGATCGGGTCGTCGGGCTTCGCGGCGACCAGGGTCGCCGACGATGTCGACACGGACGACATCCGGAGGATCCCGATCCCAGCGACGGGCGCCTGGGCTCGATGCCAGGAGCTGCTGCTCGAGGTCGCGGGCGGTGGCGAGGTCACCGCCCTCGGTGTCGCTTCGGCCGGGCCGATCGATATGGCGGCCGGTGTGATCGCTCCTGCCGAGGTTCCGGAGTGGCGGGGAGGGTTCGGCATCGTCGAAGCGGCGCGGAAGTTGTTCCCGAAAGCGCAGGTTCCACTCGCGCTGGACGGCGTCTGCTTGGCGCTGGCGGAGCGAGGCTTCGGCGCGACGAGTGGAGTGATGGACAGCCTTGCGGTCAGTGTCTCCGATCGCATCACCGGCGGGGTCGTGGTGGGCGGCTTCATCCTGGTGGGGCGCACCGGCAACGCGGGGCATGTAGGTCACGTCCTGGTTCCCGGCTTCGATGATCGATGCTCCTGTGGGGGCCGTGGGTGCCTGGAGGCGGTCGCGGGTGGCCTGGCCATGGTGCGCTGGGCGCGGGAGCAGGGCTGGGCGGGCACGTCGGTGAGGGAACTGCTCGATGCCGCCGGCGGGGGTGAGGACATTCCCGTCGCGGCGCTCGGCCGGGCCGGTACGGCGCTCGGCCGGGCGATCGCCTCGGTGGCCGCACTGCTCGATCTCGACCTCGTCGTGCTCGGCGGCCCGCTCGCCGGAGCGGGGCCCGCGCTGTGGAAACCGCTCGGCGAGGCGGTCGCAACACATGCCAGGCTGAGCTTCCTGCCCGGATTGCGGGTGGTTCCCTCGCAGCTCGGAGAAGGCGCGACGATCATGGGCGCGGGTGTGCTGGCCCTGGTCGGAAGGAATACCTGATCGCTTCCCGCGGTGGCGTAATGCCCTGGGCGGGAGTGGGTTCAGCCGCGGGTGAGATTGCCAGGGGGATGCCGTCGGCTTCGGCCGGTGGCTTCCGATGATCTTGTTCGCTGGTTTGCGGCAGATGTGCCGTTGCGCTGTGCGCCGGTCGAAGGGAGGTTCCTCTCGAACTCGACGTGAACAAAATGAACTCGGCTGCGCATGTCGTATGAACATGATGGAGACTTCGTAATAACAGGCGGCGTGGTCACAAGTTGATTGAGCCGCTAAATAACGGTACATTGCCTATTGTCACAAGATGTCTCATCCGGGGAGGCGGACCCGGAGGAACGGCTGGTCGGGCAAGTGCGAAGCGAAGTGGCGCAGTGATTCCATGGGTGACGATCGAGACGTTGGCGCCGGACGGCATGTCCGTGGCGTCGGTGGGGGATGCACCTCGTGAGTTCGCGAGCTGGCAGCGAGTGCTGCAGCGGACGCTGTCCAAGACGCCCGCGCTGTACGACAAACTGACGACCGCTGGACTCACAGAGGCGATCCAAACCGCACATGATCAGGCGCAAGACGTCGACCTGGCCATTCAGACCCGATCGGGACGGCATCAACTGTTCATCCGTCCGATCTTCGGCCCCGCTGGAGACGTGCACGCGGTGCGGCTGTGGTTGGGTCCGGCGTCCGAGCGGGTGCCGGCGTTGCGCCCGGCGGTGGGAGCGATCTGGGACCTGAGTAGTCAGACCATTCAGCAACCGAGCGGCATCACGCGGCTGTCCGGCAGCAGCGCCGAAGAGTACGTCCCGAGGATGTCGATCGCGGAACTGTTCCACCGGGTGTCCAGTTTCGACCGGCACGCCGAGGTGCTCGATCTGCTCTACGATCCCAAGCCCGGCGAGCGAATGCAATTCGACACCAACGTGATTCACGGATTCGGACGTGCGGCTCAGTGGCGGATCACCATTCGCGCGCGCGACGACGAGCGCACCCGTGGCGCTTGGTGGCTGATCGAGGACGTGACGTCGGAGAACGCACAGGCGACGTGGCCGACCTTGGAGCGGATCGGTTTGCGCGAGGCGCATCGGCGGGCGGGAACGCATCTGGCCGTGGTGCAGCTCGAGCACACCAGCATCTCGCACTGGCTCACCGATCCCGCGCCCTGGGTGCGGTGGGACTATCTCTTCCGGCCCGTCGATGTCTTCCATCCCGAGGACCGTCCGCGGCTGGCCGAACTCGGCGACCGGCTGCGGTCGGGCGACAGTGCGGGTGTCACGTTGCGGGTACTCAACTACGGCGGCGGTTACACGCCCACATCGCTACTTTTGTACCCCTATCCCGGGTACTCGAGCAGACAGCTGGCGATCGCCCAGTTGGTCCGGGTCGCCGACGACGTACCGTTGCTGGAAACCCATCGCCAGGTGCTGGAGCCGCGGCAGCGCAGCGCGCCGATCGGATACGACGAACAATTGCGGCATTGGCTGGCGGGCAGGATGAAAAGCAACCCCGCCTGCTGACAGTTTTCATTCCCATGAGTGGGAACTACCGGCCGGTTGGGAACGCCTGTGCTCTCTACCATTTCGGGAGTGAGGACAGGTATTCGTGAGTCGGCAGATTCGGGTGAGGCCCTGCTTCGCCGGATGGCCGCTCGCCGTCGTCGCGACAACATCGTGGTCGCGGTGCTCGCCGTTCTCGCGGTGCTCGGCGGTGGACACGCAATTCTGAGTGTCTTCGACTCCGGGCCGCCAGCGCCGTCGGATGACTCGACGACGGCAATCATCGGGCATGCGCACTTGGCAGGCTCTTATGCCGAGCAGTTCGTCGTCGCATACCTCACTGCCGTTGCGGGGCAGCAGGATCGGATCGGCGAATATGTCGGCTCCAATCAGCAGATCACCTTGCCTTCGTCCGCGCGCCAAGTGTCCGACCCGTCGGTGGTCTACGTCTCTCGGGCGCTCTCGGCCGGGGGGCTCGAAGTATGGTCGGTCACGGTATCGGTCCGGGTCGGCAAAGTCGGCGCCGCGACGGCACAGGATCAGCGGCAGTTCTACCGTGTCGCGGTCTCGGTGTCCGATGGGCGGCTGCGTGCGCTGTCGACGCCCGCCTTGGTCCAAGCCCCCTCCAAGGGCGTCGATCTCAAACTGGCCTACGGCGCACCCTGCGCACCGGACACCGTACTGGGACAAGTCGCGGCGGGCTTCCTGAGCGCCATGCTGGCCGGAAACGGTGACGTGGCCCGCTACACCACACCGGATGCCGGGCTGGCCGCACTGAAACCGCCCCCCTTCACCGCCGTCGAGCTGACCTCGCTCACCACGGACGATTCGAGCTGCGGCTCCGGCGGTGCGAAGGCCCAAGTGCTGGCCACCGTCAATCCCAAAGCCGATACGGGAGCGACCGCGACGCTGGCCTACCCGCTCACCATGATTCGCAACGCGGGCCAGTGGCAGGTGGTGTCCATAGATCCGATTCCCGCCTTGTCGAGTCCGCTGGCGGTGGTCGTCGGTCAGGATTCCCGCGGCGGAGCGCCGCCCACCTCGTCCTCGTCCCCCTCGACGTCGGTGACGATTCCGCCGGCGACACAGAACTGATCCGAGAGGCAGCCCGATGGGTAATTTGAGCAACATCCTCTATGGCATCCTGATCTTTGTCCGATGGGGCGGAATGATCATCATCGCCATCGTCACGATCGGTGTGGTGATCTCCGAGGCGGCGAAATCGAGGCTGTCACCGGCGCGGATCATCGTCGTCTTCGGCTCGGGGTTGATGGCCGGGGTGGTGATCTGGATCCTGCCTACGACCATCAACTACGCGCGCACGGACGCGAACCTCATCGTCCCCGATCACCCCATCGGTGGCTATCGATGACCCAAGTCATCAAGGTGTTCACGCCGATCAAACGTGTGCCAACGATGATCGGCAAGGCGCAGAACGGGCAGAAGCTTCCGTTCGGTCCCTACACCCTGCCGCAGGTTGCCGCCGGTGTGGCGATGATGTCGGTGACCTCGGTGGGCGCCATGACGTTGCCGCTGAACCCGGCCGTCACTTTCATCACGGGTCTGGCGTTCACCATCCTGTCGGTCTTCGTGCTCGGGCTGGTGCCGTACACGGGCGTCCGGATGCTTTCACGCGCTTTCTGGCTCGGCAGGCTCATCGTCTATCGCAAGCCGGTGTCGGCCTCGGGCATGCCGATCACCAGTGACTCGGTGCGCCACACCATGTTCATCGAGGAGACCGTGGTCCTCCTGCTGCCCGACCGCCCTGGCACGGCGGTGGCCGCCCAGCCGAAATCCGGCATCCGCCTGCTCGAGGTGGTGAGTGGAGGCGGTAAGGCCACCGACCTGTGGCGGCGATTGAACGGCAACGACAACGGCGACAGCAACGGCACAGCCTCCGGAGGAAGCCCCTGATGGCACTCGGACGAGATCTACAGCCCACCGCGGCGATTCGCGGCAATCTTCAGTTCACCCATACGGGTCTGGTCACCGCGACCTACTTCATCAATCCGCTCGGTTACGGCTTGCGCAAGGCCGGTGACAAGTACGACGTGAAGATGGCGCATCACGCGCTGGTCACCAATCTGCCGAGCGGGTCGCTGCTGCTGGGCATCCAGGCGCGGCTGAACACGATCGACGTGCTCACCAAGATGGTGGAGGGTGTCGACCTGGACGAGTGCGAGGACTACGCCGACGAGGTGGTGGCCTCCTACGAACGCGTGCACGCGATCATGCCGCAGACCCGGATCTTCCTGTTGTCGATCCCGGTCGGGGCCAGCAACTCGAGCATGTCCGCGCTGTCGCGCCTGTGGCGTGGCAGCACCCCCACGATCGATGCGACCGCGATCGCCCGCGCCGACCTGGACGAATACGACGATAAGGCGAACGAGATCCTGTCCAGGATCGGCGGCGACTTCGATCCGGTTCCGGTGCCCGCGGCCCTGTTCCAATGGCTGTGGGAGCACTATCTCTCGCGCGGCGCGGCAGGAGACCCGGTGGCGCCCACCCGTGCGGGCGCGCTGGACGACGCGACGGCGGCGGTGTTCCGCTCCGCCGCGCTCGACGAGGGGGCGCAGGCCGACAGCAATCGGCGTATCCGTCCCTCGTTCATTCCCGTGATCAAGGTGGTACAGCCGGATTTCGAGTACCGCCCGTCCTACCAGGCGATGCTGACGCCGCATTCCTTCCCGTACGCGGGCATGACCTTTCCCGGCGGCAGCGAGTTCCTCAACGTGCTGGAGGGTCTCGGCGACGTCACCGTCGACTGGGGCATGCGGATCTCGACCAAGCCGGCCGAACAGGTGCTGAAGAACAACGAACTCAGTTTGCGCAGGCTCGGCGAGCAGATGGACCAGCGGGACCAGGAGGTCTCGTTCGCCCAGAACACGTTGGCCTCGAAAGCGCGCATGCTCGGCGAGTACAACCAGCACTTCGAGGTCAACGGCGGGGAATCGGAGGTCTCGTTCACGACGGTTATCGCCATCGGCGGACCGACGCGGGACGCCACAATGGACGCGGTCAACACGCTCAAGCGGCGCTACAAGCGGTTCCAGGTCGACATGACCGCTCCGGTCGGCGCGCAGGTCGACCTGTGGTCGATGCTGATTCCCGGTAGCCCGCCACGCCGTGCCTTCGACGACTTCGCCCATATCGTCCCCTCGGACATGTGGGCCGGTTTCGTGCCGTTCACCACCAGTCAGATCGGTGACGACAGCGGGCCGGTGATCGGGGTCAACCTGCTGTCGGGACATTTCGAGCCGATCCACTTCGGCATCATGGAGGCCGCGCTGCACGACCTGTCCGCCTCGTTCGCGGTCACCGGCGAACTCGGCTCGGGCAAGTCGTATTTCCTGAAACTGATGGCGGTGCTCGTACACGACATGGGCGGGCAGTTCCTCGCCATCGACCGCAGTCAGGTCGGCGAATGGGAGCACTTCGCGCGGTCGATCGACGACGCGGTCATCATCGACCTGGCCAATCCCACGGTGTCGCTGGATCCGCTGCGGTTGTTCAACCCGCGGATCGCGGGTGAACGGGCGCTGGACTCGATTCTTCCGCTGCTGGATCTGTCGCCGACTTCCGGCGCGGGCGCGGCGGCCAGCAATCTGCTGTCACCCAGAGGCATGGCCGAGCACAAGATCAAGAGCCTGCTCGATCTGTTCCATGTCGTGCGTCGGCTGCGGGAGCACCCCGAGCGGGGAGAGGAGTACGCCGATCTCGCGGCGCGGCTGGGCACCGTGGTGGAGCGGGTTCCGGTGCTGTTCGACCCCAAGCTGCGACCGCTGCGTCTCGACGCCGCCGCGACCGTCGTCCGCAGTCACAATCTGCAACTGCCGAGCGCCGAGGAACTCACCACGCCACACTTGTACAACCGGTTGCCGCTGACGAAACGGCTCGGCACGGCGCTGTACGAACTGGTCGGCGTGGCGGCGCGGGAGGCCTTCCTCTCCGACAACGGCAGGTTCGGCCTGCTGGTCGGCGACGAGGCGCACCACTTCACGCAGACGCAGGTCGGCTCGGCGGTCACCTCGGACTTCAGCCGCGACGGCCGCAAGCACCTGGCCGCGATCGGGCTCGCCTCGCACGACCCGGCCACCGACTTCCAGGGCGCGGCGCACAACCTGATCCCGAACCGATTCGTCTTCCGGCAGCGCGACGAGACTTTGGCGCGCAACAGCTTGGAGTGGCTGGGCGTCGATCTGGAGGAAGCGCCGTTTCTCTTGCAGATTCTCCGCGAGGAGACCTCGCCCCCCGTCGGTCCCGGTCGGCAGATTCCCGAGGAGCGTCGGGGCGAGATGTTCATGCGTGACGCGCTGAACCGCATCGGCCGCGGCAAGGTGCTCGGTCCGGCGCGTCCGGACCGGGCCGCGGCGATCACCAGCACTCCGACCAGCGTCAGCGGTGCGCGTTCGGCCCTGCCCGAGCGATTGGGACGTTGATGAGATCGATATCCGACTCCAGAATTCGCCCCGATCGGTCTTCCTTCGGGATGCCTTGGGAGCCGCAGTTCTGGGACGCGGACCGTTGGCGACCGCAGATGGTGTTCCGGCGCTTCCGGGCTTGGATCGCCGCGTCGCGCCGTCGCAGGCGAATCGCGTGGATCGTCCTGGCCCTCTTCGTGCTGTTCGTCTTCCCGGGCCTGATCCACGCCGTGTCCATCGCGCAGCCGGGCACAGCGACCCAAGGGTCCGCTCCCAACAGCGCGACGAGCTGGATGAATGTCAGGGACTCCTATGGAGTCAACGTGTCGAGCTACATGTTGGTGGTCGATCGCGGCGGAGTGTTCAACCTGGGCAATTTCGCGCTGTGGATCATCCTCATGCCGTTGTTCGCGGTATGGCAGCTGTTATCGATCACCGGGGTGTGGCTGCCTGCCAAGGCGATGGACTTCCAGTGGCTCAACCTGATCAGCGCGCCGTTGCAGGCGATGTCCCGCAACCTGACGGCGCAGATCGCGACCCCCCTGCTGGCCTCGACGGCGCTGGCGATCGGTGCGTTCTTCGTGGGCTATTTCATCGTGCGCGCGCTGTACGCCAAGGCTGCCGTGCAGGTCGTGACGATGATCGCTTTCGCCATCGGGGGCGTGTTCTTTCTGGCGAACCCGCTGGCCGAGGCGCTGTCCGACCACGGTGTGCTGATCCAAGGGCGTGACTTGGGTCTTTCGGTCGCGGCGGGTCTGAACGGGAACAACAATCCGAATCCGAGCCAGTTGGTCGGCACGCTGCAAGCGACCATGGCGGACAATTTCGTGCGACTTCCGTTGCAGGTCTGGAACTTCGGGCACGTTGTGGACAGCAACCCGTCCTGCCGGGCGGCGTGGTCCGCCGGAATGACTGCCGGCAGCGAAGATCGGGTGAAGGGCGGGATGAAGTCGTGCGGCGACAGCGCCGCGTATGCCGCGGTGGACAATCCGGGCGTCGGTCAGATCGGGGCCGGACTTCTGCTGTTGCTGTGCGCGGTCATTCTCTTGGCCTTCGCCGCATATCTGTCCATCAAGATCATGTGGGCCGCGCTCGACCTCATCTACTACGGATTCGCATCGATCTTCGGGTTCGCCGCGGGCGGATACATCTACGGTCCGACGCAGACGTTCACCGTGCGCTGCGTGGTGCACGGCTTCATAGCCGCCGGGAAGATGGCCTTCTTCGTCATCGCTCTCGGCATCTACGAGCTGTTGCTGGGCAGCCTGTTCCGTGCGGCGAACGGTCAGATCATGGTGGTGTTCGTCATCGGGGCCGGTGTCGAGATCATCGCCATCATTCAGGTGCGGCGTCTCAGCAGGAATATCGATGAGGCCAACGACTGGGTGGTCAACCGTATCGGTGTGGCGATACAGACCGCGGGATCGTCACAGGGCGGCGGCGGTGGCAGCGCCCTGGGCATGAAGTTGGGCATGGGCAACTCGGGTGCAGCGAACTCGATGACCCCGCTCGCGATGCTCGGCGCGATCAGCACCATTAACAGTTCGCCGGTCACGGCGTGGATGGCCGGTGGTCGCCTCAACCCGCTCAATCCTTTCGCGCGGGTGGACCAAATCGACAAGAGGAACAAGGCGAAAGGCCTGAAGACGCGCGACCTGAGGGCGGCCGCGCACGCCTCCGCGTTCGACCGTGTGGCTGCTGCCGATTACGCCCGGCAAGGGATAACCAGGTCCGGGTCGCGCCGGAATAGTGAAAGGTCTGCCGCTTACGCCGCGGAAAATGTGGCCCATATGACAGGCATGATGGGCAGCGTGCAGTATGCCCTCCGTATGGCCGGTATCGGTTGGACTCGAGGACAACGGGCGACTATCGCGCGCGCGGATATCATCCGGCACGCGGATGACGAGCCGCTGGCGTCGAAGCACCTCGGCCGGGTCGTCGCGGCGCACAAGCACTTCGAGCGGGACTTCCATACGAATCCGGGAATGATGATGGCCAGGTTCCACGGGCTGGAGGCCAGCGTCGATCGGTATCGAGGTGATTACCAGGGCGGTGTGCGGATTTCGGATGAACTGGCGCAGCTCGGCAGTGATTACATCGACAATCCACACCGGGAATGGATTGATGCGTTGCAGGCCCATGCATCGGGGCCGATCAGGGACCCGGCCGCCGCGCGGCTGCGGATCAATGGCCAGGACCTCAGTCAGAACGATGCGGACAGGTTGAGGCAGTGGATCGCCAACGAGCATGCGCTGCGGATCCAGGCTGCCACCAACTGGGTAGCCGAGAATCCCCAGGACTTCGATCGCATTCGAAGATTGCGCGCCGAAATCGACAAAGCTGCCCAGACCGACCAATGGCAAGCGGGCCGGAATATCACGGGTGCTGTCTCGCTCGCCCAGCCGGACCCCGCAGCGAATCCGCTGCCCGACATTCCGGACAGGGTCCTGAATCCCCTCAGAAACCCACGCGGCCGCTGATCCCCTCGATCGCAGCGAAACAGTGGGGCAGATATCACAGAAAGGTATTCGATGATCGGTCGTCTCTTGACCCTCGTACTGATGCCGATCTGGGTGTGGGTGGTGCTGGGCGGCGTGGGCGTCGTGCTCATGTTGCTGATGGGTTTGGTGCTGGTCATCGGCGGTGCGTCGTCGGCGATCGCCTCCGACCTGCACTATCAGTGCGACAGTGCGGTGGGGCCCGACCCCTCCCAGACGGTGACTCCCAGTCGCGCACCGACGGCAGCCCGGCCGACCGTGCGAAGCGCACCGGTGGGTGGGGTGACCACCGCTCCGACCACGAATCCGTACGCGGAGTTGACCATCGCACCGGATGACACCAGCGCTTCGGACTGGCAGCGCGCCTGTACCACAGCGATGCGATACGCTCCGCGCCAGGACCCTCCCTTGCTCACCAGCAATTCGGGTATCGGCGCGGACTGTGCACGCGAGCTCGCCCTGGCACAGCTGACGGCGAGTGCGGCCCGGAACGGATCCGGTAGCCGCGGAGGCGCCGAAGAGTTCACCAGATCGGTGATCTACCAGGCCTCGGCCGCGCAAACGACCGGTCGATGCGCGGCCACCGAGGCAGCGGTGGCGCAGTCGTCGGTCGCGGGCGGTGCGGGGCGGCGCGCATGCGGACAGCTGGACGGATCGTTGGCAGTCGTGGTGCTGCCGAACACCATTGCGGCCCAGGGCGCGTGCGGCCACCGCGTCGATCCTGCCGCGGTATCGCCAGGCGACCTGGTGTTCTGGAATTATCGAAACAACGCGCCGACCCAGGTCGGCATCGCGGTCAGCGACACGCGGCTCGTCACCACCGATGCGGCGACCGGTGAATTGGTCGAACTGACCATCCCGAGCACGTACGACGTGCGGGTGAAACGAGTACTCGGCAGCGGGATGTGATGAGTAAGCGATGCCGCCAACAGAGGTAGAGCCCCAGATAGAAGCCGGCGAGGATGCCGAGGCGCCGCCGGCGCCGATGACGCCGTGGTCCAACCGGCCGGATCAGCAGCGGCCGCGGCCGGGTGGGGTGCCGGGGTCGCCCGGCAGTCCTTCTCCCGGGCCGGGGCAGTCTCCCGGAGCGGGGCAGCCAGGGTCCGGACAGCCGAATGGTGGCGGTGACGCCGGGGTTCCGGGTTCGTCTGGGGCGCCTGGTGGTCCGTCTGCGCCGGGTTCGCCGGGTGTGCCTGGTCAGGCGGGGCTGCCTGGTCAGGCGGGTGTGCCTGGTCAGGGTGTGCCTGGGCAGCCGGGTGGGGTGGTGGCTCCGCGGGTGGAGTCGGCGCCGGGGCGTGGTGGG